>NZ_JBYSYM010000011.1:0-195122 GCF_058783375.1 Acidovorax sp. FW305-C-20-28
TTGAGGGAGTCGTCAGTATCTACAACGATGCTCTTGAACGCCAGGTTTTACGGGGATGAAATTCAACAGCCTGCTAAGGCCAGCGACGAGGCCAAGAAAAAACCCCAAGCAGCGTGAGCCACTTGGGGTTGTATCTTTGGCGGAGAGGGCGTCCGCCGGAAATGTCATCCAATAAAGTCCATCCATGTTGATGGATGTGTCATAAGCTATTGATTTGAATTGAAATTTCAGAATTTTTCGTCTATTTACGACGCGCTGTGTTGCGTGAAGTCCAGTCTGTTGAGAATTTTTATGGTAGAAACTATGGTGTAAGTAAACCAACCGCTCTTTGATGAGCTAGCTAACTTTCTTGGCTTGAATCAGGTTGGTCACCATGAATTCATCACATGCCAAAAAAAGCCAAAGACCTGTCGGCGCTTGAAGTCAGTCGCTTGACTGCGCCAGGCCACTATGCTGTCGGCGGCGTGGCCGGACTCTATCTCTACGTGCTCGATACCGGCGCGCGCTCCTGGGTGCTGCGCACCATGGTCGGGATAAAGCGCCGCCACATGGGTCTGGGCGGCTACCCCGACGTGCCGCTGGCGCAAGCCCGAGAAAAGGCGCGAGCCGCCAAGGGCGAAGTCAGCCAGGGCACAGACCCAATCGCGCAACGTGTCGCGTTGGCAAGCCAGTTGAGGGCGCAGCAGGCAACCCAAAAGACTTTCGAGGAAGCCGCCAAGGCATACATGGAAGCCCATGAGAAAGCCTGGAAGAACCCCAAGCACCGTGCCCAATGGGGCAGCACGCTCAAGACCTATGCGTATCCCCACATCGGATCGCTGCTGGTCAAGGATATTGACCAAGAGCATGTGATGAAGGTGCTGGAACCCATCTGGGCAACAAAGACCGAAACGGCCGTGCGACTGCGCGGACGGATCGAAAGCGTTCTGGATTGGGCCACTACACGCAAGTACCGCTCGGGCGAAAATCCAGCCCGCTGGAAAGGCCATCTGGATAACTTGCTACCCGCACCTTCCGACATTAAAAAGGTCGAAAGCCATAGGGCTGTAGGCTACAAAGACATGGCCCAGTTCATGGTCGGGCTGCGTACGAGGGAGGGGCTGGCGGCACGCGCCCTCGAATTCGCCATTCTGTGTGCGTCACGCAGTGGCGAGGTCCGTGGCGCACTCTGGGCAGAAATCAATCGGGAAGAAGCGATCTGGACCATTCCGGCCGAACGAATGAAGGCCGGCAAAGAGCACCGGGTTCCGCTGAGCACGCCAGCGGTCAAACTGCTGGAAGCGTTGCAACGCTCAGACAACAGCGATCTGGTTTTCGCGGGCTCCAAAGGCAAGCCACTGTCCGACATGGCGCTCACGGCAGTGATGCGGCGCATGGAGGTTGATGCGGTTCCCCACGGGTTCAGATCGACCTTCCGCGACTGGGTGGGCGACTGCACCAACCATCCAAAGGATGTAGCGGAATTTGCCCTAGCTCACACCCTGTCGAGCAAAGTGGAGGCGGCCTATCGTCGGGGTGATGCGCTGGAGAAGCGCCGCCAGATGATGGAGGACTGGGCGGGTTTCTGTGCGGGGCCCCAGGCGTTGGGCAGCCCAGGCGGAGCAAGCTGATCGAGAGAGAAGGCATTGTCTCTGCAGGCGGGCAAAGAGCGGTCGCACTCACGCAAGGACTTACCGTGGACGGCCCACGCAACTGCTGTGCCAGTCAAGGCCAGCGACTACACTAGCTAGCGTCAGGCCAGATGGCTTGAGTGCATTAAGGTTATTTACTATGTCATCGTTCCCATTCAGTCATGTCATGGTTGATGGCTTCCGGGGGCTTCGCGCTCTGGAGGTGGCGGATTTGCGCACCATCAATCTGCTGGTTGGTGGCAATAATTCCGGAAAAACAAGCGTTTTGGAAGCGATTGCTCTCATGGCTAGCCCAGCGACTGGCCGCGAGTGGCTGGAGATTGTTCGGCGTCGTGACTATGGTCGCCTGGATGAGTCCATAGTTATGTCCTTGCGCTGGTGCTTTGCTCAGAAGGCGATGGAGCTTGAACGTGAAATAGAAGATATTGAATTTCACTGCAATTTTGGGGCGAAAGGCGCACATCCGCTTCGCACTATGAATTCGGTTTATCGGGAGTTCTTTGCCGAGATTGATCCCAAAGAGCTTGAGATGACAAGGGCACGCTATCTCTCAATGAGGAATGAGCCGATTGAGGGCCCTGTCAGGACGTGTACGATAGATAGCTCTTTGGAACTGATTTCAGATAATTTCACGACCGAGCCTATTCAACAGTTAAATTTGCTTGAAATCCCATCGGCTGCAAGAAGGCTAAAGGTTAACGAGTTTTCGCCCATAATATCTTTTCGCCGGGAACCCGTGCACAGGGGGAAGTATGGCACGAACTATGCAGCGTTGCTTCCCTACTCTTATCAACTCAATAACTGGCAGGTAAGCAGCAGATCGGAGCAACTCTTTCAGAATGACAATTCTCTATTGCTAGACCTCATGAGGCAATTTGACGAAGATATTATGAATGTTGAGGTTGCCTCATTTACGAGTTATCGGCCAGCCATTTATATAAAACATCGCAAGTTGGGGGTGATGCCACTCTCAGTATTTGGCGATGCCATGCGCCGTTGTTTGCTGCTGGCAACTACCATGACGAATTTGGGCCGTGGTGGTGTATTGTTGCTAGATGAAGTAGAGGTGGGTATTCATACGGACGCCTTGCCGAAAGTTTTTAGATGGTTAGCAGATGCCGCACGTCAATTACAAGTGCAGGTAATTGCAACAACACATAGTCTAGAGGTTCTTGATGCGCTTTTGGAATCTGACCTCAGCGAAGATGAATTGGCTGCGTATCAACTAAGACAAGCTGAAGAGCATACGGAATGCAAGCGTTTTTCTGGCTCCGCTCTCAAACGGTTGCGCTATGAGCGTGGACTTGACATTCGCTGAGGTAATATGACAAGACGGCTGGGCTATTTAGTAGTTGAGGGGCCACACGATGTGGAGTTTTCGATCCGCCTTCTCAAGTCACGAGCACCATCGTTATCCCGCATACAAAAGATAGATGACTTGGATGAGGGATTTAAGAGGCTTGTACCCGACAAATTTCCGCATGGAGGCGACTTACTCAAGCGTGTGCCTGTACCTGTATTCTTACAGAGCGATGATCTTGCGATAGCCATACATGCAGCCGGCGGGGACTCACAGATTGCGACCTGTCTAGAGGATACCTCGTTGGTCCTTGAGCCTGGCGCACTCTCGGCTATTGGTGTAGTTCTCGATTCGGACTCAAGAGAAAGTCCAAGCATCCGACACAAAAAACTCTTGGCGAAAATTAATTCTTCAAATATTTCAATTCCAGATCATCCGGGCGAAATATCAAAAAATCAACCTACTACTGGCGTCTACGTTCTCCCGGATAATATTAATCAAGGGACCTTGGAGGATTTATTGCTGGAGTGTGGAGCGGTTGTCTACCCGGAGCAGCTACAGGCGGCTAGTGATTTTTTTAATAATATATTTGCAAGGTGCAATGGAAAGGAATTTTCCGATTTGCGCCTTCCTGCTGGCAGGGGCAAGGTGATTATTGGAGTCGCTGCGGAATTGCTAAAGCCAGGCAAGGCTGTGCAGGTATCTATTCAGGATAACAAGTGGCTGCAAGGACCTGCGTTGCAAATTGAGCGAATAAAAAAAGCAGCGGATTTTCTGGGTGAACTTTTCGGCTTGGCAGAAAATCAGGTGAAAGTTTGATTTGACTGCTGACACTGGTTACCGCCAACCGTAACCGAGTCGATACGACACCATTAAATCGGACATATTTGGACAGTTAATTGGTTTGTTGAGCCGATGATGGCAAAATCGGCCACCGAGCATGCCGCCAGAAGCCGCCAGAACGGTCATGGCTGCGTTTTTTTCATGAAGACATAGCTCGGTATGGCGTAACCGCCAAAGCGGCTCCACCGCGCGATTCTGAGCAGCGGTCTAGACGTTTGGCCAGATCGTCCAAACCACCACTCAGCCAGATTGTCAGCGGACGCCGGTGCGTTCCGTCAACTCTTCCATCAGTCGCAGGAATTTCCACGCCGCCGACTTCTTCAACGTCTCCAGCAGCGACGCCGCGTAATCCTCCGGCTTCCACCAGGGCGCAGCCATGCGGCCCAGGCGCGCCTCGAACTCAGCGATCTGCGCCATCACCTCACGGCCTTCACCGCACTGTGCCTTCCAATGCGCGCGCGCCCCGTGGACGCCACGCAGGCGGACACTGTCCACGTAGCCGCAGAAGCCAGGCTCCCATTTCTTGCCGCTCGCCTTGAGTTGCAGGATGCGGTACTTGCCAAACGGGGTCTTCAAATCCGCCAACCGTGCCAAGGTCACGGGATGGTCGAACACGCGGCGACTCTCCAACTGAATGCGGCCCTGCTTGCGCTCCAACTCCAGCACCAACTCTGCATCCTCGCGCATCTGGGTGCGGCTGGGCTTCTCGCCCACCAAGCGCTTGTACTGGTCGCTGGTGATCTGGTCATAGGCCACGCCATGATGGGCGGACTCGGTGCTACCCATGTAGATGGTCTGCATCTGCCCGTCCCGGTCGGTCTTTAGATAGACCTTGGCGCCGGACATGACGCCGTTCAACTCGATGATGAGATCCTCGATGGCCAGGCCCAGTTGAATGCACACGTCGATACGGCGGATCAGCATAGCGGCTGCGATCTCCCGTGCGTTCAACGGGAACAAGAGCTTGAACATTGCGATGAGATGCCGACAGTCACCGGGCTCCATCTGATTAGGGTTCAGCACCAACTGCATGGGCGCGCCCTTGTCCGGGTTGCTCTGCACCATATGAAAGCAGGCGACGGCTTTGCTGGGCAGTCTGAGAATGAAGATGTTTTTGTAGAACTTGCCCTTCTTCGAGCCCCTGCCCAATTGGCGGTCACGGTACAACTGCCGGGCACGCTCCAGGACGGATGCAAGTTCGTGCTCAGGCATTTGAATGTCCAGCACAAGCTTGTCGATGGCCATGGCACCGATGAGGGGCGCAGCCGCGTGATGTGCGCTTACATCAGTCGGCTTTTTCTTGAACTGGCTGATGGGCTTACTGGACTTGATGGGATTGCTTTTGACATTGGTCTTATTGGGACTATTAACCTCAATATCATCAACATCAGTCACATAGCTCTCACCATCATTACTGTGCTTATATACCATTGGCTTGGTGGTCTTGGTCATTGTCAAATATTTCAAAAAATGCGTTTAGTGCAATACGTTTAGCGTTGTGCGTGATTTCAGGAGCATCGGTGCAGGAGTTGCATGCGCCGAGGTGCCGTCGTTGGCTGTTTTTGAGTTGACGTGGCACTTTTGCGATGGTGCTGATCGCCACAATGAAGAAAAACCCGTAAATCACAGTGTTTTGGCGATTTCGCGCCTTGCTAGGTGCCACGTCTTTTCAATGCGCTGCCGTCGTTGGCTGTTTTTCAAATTAGCGAGCGCAACGACAGCAGCGGCGATTAAGAAGAGGCCTTCTTGGACGTTGCGGGCTGAGGCTTCCATTCGCCCTTGCGGTAAGCCTCGACCAGCGAGAACGGCCAGAAACTGCCGTGGCCGCGTTTGATGGGGTTCGGAAACTGGGGCGGCGTCAGCTTCATCTTGCGGTAGAGGTTGGCGCGAGACTCGCCCAGGTATGGCGCGATGAAGTCGATGCGCACATCCGGGTCCAGCCCGGCGTCCAGGCTCTGGCGGATGCGCTGAAGGTCCTGGCCATAGGTTTCACTGACCGGACGCTTCGCGGCCCGGCGACTCTGGGCTTTGGAGGCAGATGCTTTCGGCGTAGGCCCTGGTGCCTCGGCCGGGGCTGGCATGGCCTGAGGCTGGGCACCGACCGGCGGGACTTTGGGGTTGAACTGCTTCAACGTGCCCGTGAAGCGATACCAACGCTCGTTTTTCATATCCTGGCAAACGATCATCTCGTCCCTGGCCGCGTCAGGCTTGTAGCCGGGCACGACATGCGCCTGCTGATCCGCAAGAGGGCGACGATCTTCGCCACAGACCTCGACTTTGCCAATGCCCAGGTAGCACTGCTGGTCGCGGATGAGTTGCGCTTTGCCCGTCTTCGGGTTGTTGCAATGGAATTTGAACTCGCCCGGCGTTGCTTTGGCCTCGGTGGCGGATGGATCGAGAAGAGTTTGTTGAACTGCGTTGAGGGTCATACGACTAGCTCCAGAAAACACTAGTAAAGCTGCATGCACCACGCATGAAAGCCCTAGCCACCAGTCTTTACAGGGCCTCTGAAATCGCATTGAATGGAGGCATGGAAAGAGGTTTCTATGCCAAAGAATGCAAGCGCGTCTGCGAAGGAAATTTCAAAAATAGGAGGTACCAACGGAGGTTCTGGCTGGTCACAGCCCTGGAGCCGGGCTCAGGCATTGGCCGAACTCTGTGTCCCGCCCAAGGCATACGAGGCCGCCCAGAATCTGCGTCAGCGGATTGAGGTGGAGTTGGACGAAGCCTTGGCGGGGCAGACAGCGCGGCTGGGTGGAGATGGGGAGTTGGGCGAGCACAGGACACCGCTGCTTCAGACCGTCGCACTGGTGCGCCAGAGAATGGAAAAGATGGGGCTGAGTGCGATGCAACGCATGTACCCGGTGCTCTGGGTTCGGTTGCTGCGTAAAGCAGGAGTCAAGCTGGAAGGGCATGTCTACCAGCAGTTGGGCGAATGGCGCTTGCGCTGCGAAGCCGAGGGGGCGGTGGTGTTCGCCCTGGCAGCCCCTTCAGCGAAGAACCCCAGAGCGTTCCGTGAGATCGTTCAAGGGGAGCAGAACCTGGAATATGCCTGCACGGTCGAGGAGCTTTTGCTGCGGCCTACGGTGTGCAAAGGCAGTCCCTATACCCAGACCTGGGCGCTGCATGTGATCCCCAGGTTCCAGCCAGGGGCCGAGGCACCCCCTGCCAAGCCAGCCCCACTGAAGGCAGCAACCGCAGAGGTGAAGAAAAAGCTGCGCCGCAAGCCAAAGACCATGGAGCATTTCAAAAAAATTTGCGGGGCTGGGATTATGGAAAAGCTAGCTATCGCCTTAGAGAAAGAGGCCGGATCGAGCCGTGGCTTGGTAGTGGCCGAAGGCAACGGGCGCTATTTCACCGAATTATCGGCAGACAAACTGTGCAAAGCCCTCAAGCAGTATCAAGGGAAGGTACTGACTGGCTCCGATAGCACCTTGCGCAAAGCGCTGGGGGCATACGTTAAGCTTCCGCGCGGTCGGCCACCACGCCAAAAGCCACTCATCAGAAAACTGCGCTGACAGAAATCGTATTTTCCAGAAAGCCGACTATTCTTGCTGAGTATTGAAAAACTACAGCCAACACACATGCGGTATAATTAAATAAATTGTCGCAAACCGATTTAATGTCTTCATTGATCGAGATTTTCGGAATTGCAGAATCATTCCACGGCCAATAAACTGAGTCCAAGCAATTCAGCCATCGAAATGCTTGCATGTAATCCATATGGTCATGGCAATTCTGCGCATACCAGAGTTAATGCGACCTTTCGTCGCCATCATATGGGACGGCTATTGCATCGTATTGGAGCGCAACTGCCCCGATGGTTGGGTGGGCAAGCGCTAATCCGCGAAGGTCGGAGCATCGAGCGGCTTTGCTGGCATAACCTGGGATATGCAGAGCAGCCTATTTTTGAGGGCGATCTTCCAGCCTTTTTGATGGAGGATGAAAGCGGCGCTCCCCGCGATCTGATGATCCCCACGGTTCCGGTCGAGTTGGCCACCCGGATGGCGGCTGCGAGGCCCTCAGCATTGCCATCGTCTTCACCCCTCGGCACGAACCTGAGCACGATGGAGAGGCTGCTGAATCTCTCGGCGTTCGAGTCCCAATGGCTGACATGGGGGTGCTGTCTCCGGCGCTATGGGCATGCCATCCTGCCGGTGATTCCATTGCGTGATGACCGGCATGCCTGTGAGGTGCTGGCTGTGCTGTGCAAGGTGCCGATGCGCATGGTTCGGCAGGCCATATCATCGCGCAGGCTATACGCCTGGGGCTTTCTCGATGATGGTGGCGCTGAGGCTGCGATGCCGGTGCTCAGCGGCTGGCTGCTGGCCTCCGAGCAGTTTGTTGATTGGATCGAGCAGCCCTATGCCTCGGACGCCGATCTATTGATGGCGCTGTGCAAAGCGCGCGTTTCGTTGTCGGCCTCTTCCTGAGGCCCAGTCCCTTGCCGGCTGCTGCTCTGCGGCCGCGCTGATTTCTTTCTCCCGCGTTTTCTATCCGGTACCTGTTTGCGGAGGTCTACGCGCGTCCCTTGTTTTCTGAAAGTCTTTTACCATGACCAAAGCTGTTTCCTCGAAGCGCTCAGCGCCGTCCTATACGTTCCAGCGTGTCCATGCAGCGCTACAGCCCGGCGCCGTGCTCACGGTGCAGCAGAAGCGCCAGGAGCCCATGCCCTGCTTTATGCAGCAGTCGATGCTTGATGGCGCCTGTGGTGTCCACGTTCTCGCCATGGTGCTGGTGATCCTTGATCTGGCCAAGGCATCGGCTTTGCACAACATGAGCCGCCGCACCTACGGAACGGCCGCCCAGGTGCATCGCGCGTTTGAGCCGACCTATTTCACGGGAATTCATGCGCGCGAATGGACGGCGTTGGTGCAGGGGCTGAACCTACCGCTCGCGCTCAAAGCCAACCACGTCGCGGATGGTGGGGTGGATGGCGCGACCGTGGACTGGCTGATGCGTGGTGATCTGGTAGCTCTAGCCTTCGCGTCGGTCGAGCACCAGCGCACCAAGCATTGGGCTCTAGCGGTGGGTGTCGAAGGGGTTGTCTCAGGCCAGCGGCACCAGCCGCAGCGCATCCTGATGCTGGACCCGAGCGCGCCGGAGCCGGGGTTCCAGGCCGCCTTCAATGCGCTGCTGTCCCTGCCGCAAACTGGATTGGGTAGCCGCCGGGCCAAGTCCATGGAACGTGGCGAGCGGTCACGCAAACCCTGGCTCTGGCGCTATGAGTCCGAGGCATGGCGTCCTGAGACCGTCCATCTGCTCGCCGCCGTGCGGGTGCGGAGAACAGCATGACGATGAGCATGCACCGGCGCCAATGGCTGCAAATACTGGGCCTGGCATGTGTTCCCCATGCACCGATTTGCCTCACACGCCAAGTTCATGAAGACCTGCAGGCAGTCACGGAACCGGACGCCCTGCTGGCCATGGACTGGGGCGATATGGCTCGTATCCGCGAACACTGGGGCCTGTCGCCCTGGTATTGCTCGATTACGGCCCGCCATGGTGATCTGGGCGTCATGCTCACGGACTGCCGCGAAGCGGTGGGTCGGCATCAGCATGCGCGGGGTGCTGCTCCTGCCACGGCCGTCGTGGTGCTGCGCGGCAATGGCGCTGCATTCAGCCTCGTCAAGCACATGAAGGTCTTCGTTGCGGTCCGCAGCGCAGTGAAGGCGTCCACGGAACTGTGGTTCGGCGCGGCGCATGACCCGGCCCTGGTGGAAGCATTGCGGGTGACGGTGGTCATGGATGCCAACACTTGACCGCCCACGTGCTTACGGATTCCCTGGCTTGGCGGTGCCCATGGCGCGCTTGCTGACCTGGGGTTTCTTGTCGAGCACGGCTTGGTTCGCTCGGCGCGGCGTTCCGCCCTCCGTGGTCGGCGGGTGCGCCAGCCGAATGTCTGCGAACAGATCGGCCAGCGTGATGCCCAGCACATGGCAAATGGTGGCGAGCGTCAAAACGCTGGGGTTCACCAAGCCCAACTCCAATTTGGACACCCGAGTTCGCTCCACCTCGGCTGTCATCGCCAATTCCAGTTGCGTCATCCCACGTTCCTCGCGGAAGTGCCGCAGGTTCTTGCCGATGGCCTGGGTGATGGTGTTCGGCATGTGCCGCACCTTGCGGCGGCGCTGAACCAGCGGTTCGCTGGTGGCGTCTTTTTTCTGTGGAGCAGTCTGTGACATGCTCCGCAGGCTCTCGAAATGTGCCTACCAGGGAAACGTCTTAAAAGGGGCATTACATGCCAGAATGTTCCTTGAGAGGCACAACTACTTACAACCCTTAGGAAGAGAAAAATGAGCCATCGGAGAAGTTTTGCAGTGACATTGACCGCAGCCCTTGCAGCCATAGTGGCGGGCTGCGGCGACAAGACGCCCTCTTGCGCGGACCCGGCTACCGTGTCACTCGTCCAGCAGATTTACCAGCAGAGTTTCGACAAGGAACATGTCAGCATGAGCCCGGAGCGGCAGCGCCGTGTGCAGTTCACCAGCAAAGACACCAAAGTCACCCTGGAGACCATCACGACCGCCAGCACTGATGAAGCGACGGGCAAGAAGACATGCGCTGCGGTGTTGACGACGGTGATGCCGCAAGACGCAATCCCCACCGATCAACGCATGCTCAACCATCTGCGCGGCACCTATGAACCGCAAGGGGCCGGGCTGGATGGCAACACGATCAAAGGCAACGTGACCTACACCGTGCAGCGCACGGAAGACAGCAAGGATGTTTTGGTCAAGCTCACAGGGCATCTGCCGTTCATGGGCTTGTTCCACGATCTGGCGATGCTCAGGGTGTTCGACAAGAGCGATGCAGAGTTTGACCAAATGGCTGGTGCTGCACCGAAAGCCATGGAGGCAAAGACCGCAGGCTCGCCGCCGCCCGAACCGGCGCCAATCTCGCAACAGGCTCCGAGCGTTGCGCCACCCGCTGCATCCGTTGCCGCTCCGGTCGTGCAGCCAGCCGCCGCACAGGCACCTGCCGCTGTTGTCGCTGCTGCCCCCTCAGTCAACGTGCCGCACCTGTGCACGGGTTCAGAGACGCCAATCTTTGCTTGCTCTACCGGGAAGAAGCGCGCGTCGGTCTGCAGCAGCCATGGCGGGACGGTACAGCAGTTGGTGTACCGGATCGCACCGCTGGAGGGAGCACCAGAGATGGAGTATCCCAATGCGGGCGCCGCTGCAGGGGCTGCATTCCAGTACGGTGCGCAAGCTACGCCGGATGGCAAACCCATACCCTTCCTGTCATTCGACAAGGGCAACTACCGCTATGTGGTCTATGCCGGTGGCGCGCAGCGCCAGGGCATCGTGGTTGAGCAGCAAGGCAAGCGCATTGCCGACCTACGTTGCCAAGGTGATGCGATGGCAGCATTTGATCCTGCCGCATGGCAGCGCACGGGGATCACGCTAGACGGAAGAGAACTTCAATTGCCGTGACCGCTGCTGCAGCCTTGCTGATCCATTGATACCCATACCCCCCACAAAACCCAGAACTAACCACACCACAGAGAAGAATCGAGTTATGCCCGTCTACAAAAATGCCCTTTTGGTTGCCATTGGCTTGCTGGTTGTGCAACCACTTCTTGTGCAGAGCGCCCATGCCCAGCAAAGTCGCCAAGTGCCGGCTTACGACAAGGCCCAGACCCGGACTGTGCTTGACCGCAGCGTGTTCTATCTCCCGCTGTTCGGTGCGGTGTACCGTGACAAATTCACCGCGTTGTTGCCTCGCCACCCCAGCTTGCGCGGGCTCGTTATCCACAACCACGGCTGCGGCGGCATGTGGGGTTGGGAAACCACGGTGGCGCAGTTCTACTACCGAGAAGGCTTCGCAGTCATCACGCCCGAATTCGTAACCCGCGAGGGGAACAAGCTTGGTTGTCCTGGCGGCACGTCTGAGGAAATGCTCAAGCGCGCGGCCGAGCGCGCCCGCGAGGGCGTGTACCAAGCGATCAACCCGGCACGGCTTGACGCGCGGGGCGATGACATTGCGGAAGTCATCCGCTGGTTCAAGGCCTACTCGAATCTGCCAATTTTTCTGAGCGGCCATAGCGAGGGTTGCCGCACGACCTACCACTGGGACCGTGCCGATCCCCAGGTCGCTGGCGGCATCTGCCACAAGCAGAGCGTGAACAAGCAGTATGAGCACCTGTGGAAATGGGACACGCGGCTACCCATGTGGTCGTCCATCGAAGACGAAGACCCCTGGGCCGGTGGCAGCAAGCAGCGGCCTGCCGTGGGGTTCCAGGAAAAATTCAAGGACCACCCCGACAACCTCACCGAGTTCCGCTACCCCGGCAACAGCCACGATCCGCTGGTGCGCCAGGGCGAAGGGCAAAGCTTGCGTGAGTGGCTCAACAAGCGGGTGACCGCTCCGGCGCAGAAGACGCAGAACGGGTTCAACTACGAAGATGTGTTGCCTGCGGTGCAGGAAGCGGTGAGCCGGTCGGCGCGCTGATCGCGTAGAGTCTTTGCGCCAAGAAAAGTCGCCGAGACTCACCGGGTCTTCGCGGTGGCGCAGTTCCCATCTTCTATGCTGGAATGTCCAATGATGTTCCACCGCGTCCAGTCCAACCGCAAACCGGATGGTAGAAATGATGGTAGATAAAAACAAAAAAGCGCCCCGAGAGGCGCTTGTTTGCTTGCTTACTGGCGGAGAGGGCGGGATTCGAACCCGCGGTGGGGATTAGCCCACACACGCTTTCCAGGCGTGCGACTTAAACCGCTCATCCACCTCTCCGAAGCCCTCGATTATAGCCACAGGTTTTGGCTGTTTTGGAGAAAAGGGCCGATTCGATCAAAAAATCTGCATCGGGTGATGGCCTGCAGCCATCAGGCTGGCTTTTGCAGCTGCACCATCTTCATGGCCGAGCCGATCAGGGCCGAGACCTCGGTCATGTTGCTGGGCACGATGAGGGTGGTGTTGGCATCGGCGGCCACCTTGCCGTAGGCCTCCACAGCCTTTTCTGCCACCTTGAGCTGCACGGCCTGCTCGCCCCCGGGCTGGCGGATGGCGGCGGCCACGCGCTCGATGGCCTGGGCCGTGGCCTCGGCCACGGCCATGATGGCAGCGGCCTCGCCCTGGGCGTTGTTGATCTGGGCCTGCTTCTCGCCTTCGGAGCGCGCGATGTAGGCTTCGCGCTCACCGGTGGCAATGTTGATCTGTTCCTGGCGGCGGCCTTCCGATGCCGCGATCAGCGCGCGTTTCTCGCGCTCGGCGGTGATCTGGGCCTGCATGGAGCGCAGGATTTCGGCCGGCGGCGTCAGGTCCTTGATCTCATAGCGCAGCACCTTCACGCCCCAGTTGAGGGCTGCCTCGTCGATGGCCTGCACCACCTGGGCGTTGATGATGTCGCGCTCCTCGAAGGTCTTGTCCAATTCGAGCTTGCCGATCACCGAGCGCAGCGAGGTCTGCGCCAGCTGCGTCACGGCCATGATGTAGTTGGACGAACCGTAGCTGGCGCGCATGGGGTCGGTCACCTGGAAGTACAGGATGCCGTCCACCTGCAACTGGGTGTTGTCGCGCGTGATGCAGACCTGGCTGGGCACATCGAGCGGGATTTCCTTCAGGCTGTGCTTGTAGGCCACCTTGTCGATGAACGGGATGATGAGTTTGAGCCCTGGGGCCAGCGTGCTGTGGTATTTGCCCAGCCGCTCCACCACCCAGGCGTTCTGCTGGGGAACCTGCTTGAAGCTGCGGATGATGAACACCGCCACGATGACGATGATGACGAGTGCAATGTAGGTTTTGTCCATGGACGACTTTCAGTGTTCTTGAACGTTGGGGTTTACATGGGATCGACCAGCAGGCGGTTGCCCACCAGCTCGGCGACCCGGTGCATGCCGGTGGACGGCGTGACCCCGGGGCGATGGATGGCCGTCCAGGTAGCACCTCGGTACTTCACGGTGGTGGTGCCGTCGGCATTCCAGCCCTCGATGAGGATGGTTTCACCGACGTCCAGATTCACGCTGCGGTCGGCGCGTGGCGAGGGATCGCCTGGACGCTTGCGCCGGGCAAAGTGCCAGATCACCACGGCCCCGCCGCCGACCAGCGCGGCGACGGTGATCTGCAGGGCCGAGGACGCACCCATGTGGGCCGCCAGCGCTGCGGCCACCAGGCCCACCGCCATCATGAGCAGGTAGAACGTGCCTGTGAGCATTTCTGCCACCACGACGATCCCCGCCACCAGCCACCAGATGGTGGATTCCTCCATACCGACCTCCTCCTCATGTTGTTTGTTGTTCAGATCCTAAACAACCTGTGTGTCGGTTGTTCTTAATCCACCACATTCTGGGTCAAAAGCCCCCCAGTTCAAAGGCCGGTCAAGGTTATTCCTTACACTTCGCGCCTATTTCGTTTTTTGGTTGGCCGGCAGGGCACGGTTTCACGGAGGCTGCGCATGAAGTTTCGTTTTCCCATCATCATCATCGATGAGGACTATCGTTCCGAGAACACCTCGGGTCTGGGTATCCGCGCGCTGGCGCAGGCCATCGAGGCCGAGGGCTTCGAGGTGGTGGGTGTCACCAGTTATGGCGACCTGTCGCAGTTCGCGCAGCAGCAAAGCCGCGCCAGCGCGTTCATCCTGTCCATCGACGACGAGGAGTTCACCCTCGGCGAGGGCCTGGACCCGGTGGTGCTGAGCCTGCGCACCTTCATCGGCGAAGTGCGGCGCAAGAACGCCGAGGTGCCGATCTACGTGCACGGCGAGACCAAGACCAGCCGCCACCTGCCCAACGACATCCTGCGCGAGCTGCACGGCTTCATCCACATGTTCGAGGACACGCCCGAGTTCGTGGCGCGCCACATCATCCGCGAGGCCAAGAGCTACCTGGAGAGCGTGCAGCCGCCATTCTTCAAGGCGCTGCTCGATTACGCCGAAGACGGCTCCTACAGCTGGCACTGCCCCGGCCACTCGGGCGGTGTGGCCTTCCTCAAGAGCCCTGTGGGCCAGATGTACCACCAGTTCTACGGCGAGAACATGCTGCGCGCCGACGTGTGCAACGCGGTGGAAGAACTCGGCCAGCTGCTGGACCACAACGGCGCCATCGGCGAGAGCGAGCGCAATGCCGCGCGCATCTTCAATGCCGACCACTGCTTCTTCGTGACCAACGGCACCAGCACCTCGAACAAGATGGTGTGGCACCACACCGTGGCGCCGGGCGACGTGGTGGTGGTGGACCGCAACTGCCACAAGTCCATCCTGCACAGCATCATCATGACCGGGGCCATCCCGGTGTTCATGAAGCCCACGCGCAACCACTTCGGCATCATCGGCCCGATCCCGCAAAGCGAGTTCGAGCCCGAGGCCATCCAGGCCAAGATCCGTGCCAACCCCCTGCTCAAGGGCGTGGATGCCAAGAAGGTCAAGCCGCGCGTGCTGACCCTCACGCAATCGACCTACGACGGCGTGCTCTACAACACCGAGACCATCAAGGGCATGCTCGATGGCTACGTGGACAACCTGCACTTCGACGAGGCCTGGCTGCCGCACGCCGCCTTCCACCCGTTCTATGGCACCTACCACGCCATGGGCAAGAAGCGCACGCGCCCCAAGCACTCGGTGACCTACGCCACGCAGTCCATCCACAAGCTGCTGGCCGGCATCAGCCAGGCCAGCCACGTGCTGGTGCAGGACTCGCAGACCGCCAAGCTGGACCGCCACCTCTTCAACGAGGCCTACCTGATGCACACCAGCACCAGCCCGCAGTACAGCATCATCGCCAGCTGCGACGTGGCCGCCGCGATGATGGAGCCGCCCGGCGGCACCGCGCTGGTGGAGGAGAGCATCCTGGAGGCGCTGGACTTCCGCCGCGCCATGCGCCAGATCGAAGACGACTTCGGCAAGAACGACTGGTGGTTCAAGGTCTGGGGCCCGGACAAGCTGGTCGACGAAGGCATCGGCCGTGCCGAGGACTGGATCATCCGCAGCGACGCCAAGGGCAAGAAGGCCGGCACCAAGTGGCACGGCTTCGGCCAACTGGCCGACGGCTTCAACATGCTGGACCCGATCAAGTCCACCATCGTCACACCGGGCCTGAACCTGGACGGCAAGTTCGACAAGAAGGGCATCCCCGCGTCCATCGTCACCAAGTACCTGGCCGAGCACGGCGTGGTGGTCGAGAAGACGGGCCTGTACAGCTTCTTCGTGATGTTCACCATCGGCATCACCAAGGGCCGTTGGAACACGCTGCTCACCGCGCTGCAGCAGTTCAAGGACGACTACGAGAAGAACCAGCCCATGTGGCGCATCCTTCCCGAGTTCTGCCAGCAGCACAAGCGCTACGAGCGCATGGGCCTGCAGGACCTGTGCCAGCACGTGCACGAGATGTACGCCAAGTACGACATCGCGCGCCTGACGACCGAGATGTATTTGTCGGACCTCACGCCCGCCATGAAGCCCTCGGACGCGTATGCGCACATCGCCCACCGCAAGACCGAGCGCGTGGAGATCGACCAGCTCGAAGGCCGCATCACCGTGGGCCTGGTCACGCCGTACCCGCCGGGCATTCCGCTGCTGATCCCCGGTGAAGTCTTCAACAAGAAGATCGTGGACTACCTCAAGTTCGCCCGCGAATTCGCCAAGCTGTGCCCGGGCTTCGAGACCGATATCCACGGCCTGGTGGAGGTGGAGGACGAGAACGGCAATGTGCGCTACTACGCGGACTGCGTGGCCGAGGAAGTGCCGGCCAAGCCTGCTGGCAAGAAGAACCCCAAGCCGCTGGCCACGGAGAAGAACCTGGTGCAGGTCGGCTCGGACGGCCCCTTCGGCCGCACGATCTGAAGGCTATTTGGTAAGCAAAGGTAGGGCTGGCCCGCGCGGGCCGGGCCCTCGCCAGCACCGCCGCTCCCCTGGGGAACGCGCTGCCATCGCCCCGGGGCTTGCGCCTGCGGGGCGATTTTTTTGGGGCGGCGTCGGCGCGGCCTCTGCATCCAGTCCATGGCAGTCCCCGTATTGATGGTCAGCCGCGTGATGTCCATGCGGTCACAACCACAACGGCCCATCGCTGGTTCATCCCAGGGGCCGCAGGAGATTTCCATGACCAAGACCGCCTTGCGTTTGAATGCCCGCCTTGCATCCCTCGGCCTGGCAGCCGCCCTGGTAGCCGCTGCCGCCACTGCAGCACTGCCCGCCCGCGCTGCCGATGTGATGGTGGGCGGCGCGCCCATGCTGCCCAGCAAGGACATCATCGACAACGCCGTGAACTCCAAGGACCACACCACGCTGGTGGCTGCGGTCAAGGCCGCAGGCCTGGTCGATACCCTGAAGGGCCCGGGCCCCTTCACCGTGTTTGCACCGACCAACGCCGCGTTTGCCGCGCTGCCCGCAGGCACCGTGGACAACCTGCTCAAGCCCGAGAACAAGGCCACGCTGACCACGGTGCTGACCTACCACGTGGTGGCGGGCAAGTGGGATGCTGCGGCGCTCTCCAAGATGATTGCCGATGGCAAGGGCATGGCCAGCATCAAGACGGTAGCGGGGGGCACGCTCACGGCCAAGGCCAGTGGCAAGACCATCATGCTGACCGATGAAAAGGGCGGTACGGCGAATGTGACGATTGCGGATGTGTACCAGTCCAATGGGGTGATTCACGTGGTGGACAAGGTGCTGTTGCCGAAGTGATTTTGTTGTCCGGGTCGTTGTCTGGGGTGTCGCTTCGCTTTGATCCGGTGTGCCTTTGTTGAGTGCGGAGGCCGGGATGTGCGCCCGGCGGCGCAGTAACTTTCTCTTGGTCCGCCAAGAGAAAGTCACCAAAGAGAAGGCGGCCCCCAGTCTGCGTCCCCCATCGCCCGGAGGGCGATGGGGGCAACCTGTGATGCTCGGATCTGGGGTGGACGTCGATGAACTCGCTTCGGTCTTCGAACTCCGCTCAGACAGCATCGACGAGCCAGACGACGAAGTGCATGTGTCCTTCGGCACATGCACCCACCCCAGCTCCTGCGCTTCTCGGCGCAGCCAGAAGGGGTGGGGAGCGGGTACCACCCGGCTGCTGCTTTCGCAGCTGCGCCAGGTGTCGGGTCGCGCTGCGCGCTGCCGACGCCACTGGCGCGATCGCTCTCCAAGGCCAAGCGTAGCGAGGCAGATCGGGCCGAGCGAAGCAATGGCCCGTGTTGGTATCCACCCCCTTCTGACCGTGCCGAGAAGCGCAGGGCCTGGGGTGAGCGCGTGCCGAAGGACACGCGCCTCGTCATCTAGCTCGCCGAAGCTGTTTGACCGGAGCTGCCTCGCAGAGGCAGCGCAGGGAGTTCTTCGGCGCCACCCCAGGACAGAGCATCGCAGGCTGCCCGCAGCGAAGCGAAGGGACACGGGCAGCGGGGTCGCCTTTCTTTGGGGTACGTTTCTTTGGCGACGCAAAGAAAGGTACCTCGGCTGCCGGGCCGAGACCCGGCCTCCGACCTCAACAACGGCACACAGCAACCATCATCAGCTTTTCAACGGCGGAATCCGGTAGTGGTACCCATACACCTCGGCAAACCCCAACCCCGCATACAGGCGCCGAGCCACCTCATTGACCGCCCGCACCTGCAGATACGCCGACCCCGCTCCCGCCTCACGCCCCCAATGCAGCAGCGCACGGACAAGCTCTCGCCCATGCCCCTGTCCGCGAAAGGCAGGATCGACCACGATGTCATACAGCCCGATGGCCCCGCGCTCCAGCACGGCCAGGCCAAAGCCGATGGTCTGGCCCGTGCCATCGCGCAGGCTTGCAAACGCACAGGGCAGGGCGATAGCGTGCACCATGCCGTGGTGGATGGCGTGGTACTGCGCCCGCACCCCATTGGCCGCGGCAAAGCCATCGAGCCAGGTGGCCGAAGGCGTCGCGTCGATCTGCACGCCAGCATGGGCCCGGGCTGCCTCCAGCCCGGTGCTGGCCATCACCAGCGAGGGGTCGAAATGGGTGTAGCCGGCCTCGGCCAGTTCCCGGTCGGCATCGGGGTGGGCCAGGGGCGAGATGCGGAACACGGCCGGCAGGCCATGGCGCGCATACAGGGCCTCGGCCGCGGCGCGCACGCCGCGGAAGGAGGCCCCGGCCTCGATGGCATTGGCCGAATTGGCGCGCTTGGTGAAGCCGCCCGACAGGCGGAACACCCAGCCGCCCTGCAGCACGCTCTGGCGCGCGGGCCAGGCATTGAAGGCGCGTTCTTCAAGGATGCGGATGGTCGCCTCGGGCGTGTCGGGGGTGGTCAGGGCAGAAGGTGCGGCAACAAAGGGCATTCCTGTTTATACCAACCGCCTGCGGCAGGGCTATGAACCCAAGCGGATGCCCGCAATGCCTGCGAACACCAGCACGGCCGCCACGATGCGCCCCGGCCCCACGCGCTCCTTGAGCACCCAGGCCGAAACCAGCGCCACCAGCAGCACGCTGGTCTCGCGCAGGGCCGACACCTGGCCCATGGGCGCGCGCGCCAGGGCCCACACGGCGGTCCAATAGGCGCCCATCTGCATGGCGCCGGCGGCCGCGCACAGCTGCAGCGCCCGGCGGTCGACGGCGAAGGCACGCGGCCCCTTCCACCACAGCACGATGAGCGCTGTGGCAATGCCATCGCCCAGCGTGACAAGCACCGCGAAGCCGATGGCGGCACCGGACTGCCGGGCGCCGAGCGCGTCCACCACGGTGTAGGCCGCGATCAATGCGCCGGTCAGCAGCGCATAGCCCACGGCCTTGCGGTGGTGCCCGTGCGGGCCGGCCTTTTTGAGCAAGGCAAGAGACAGCACACCGGCGCACAGGCACAGCACCCCCAGCAGGCTGCCGGCACCCGGCCATTCACCGGCGAGCAGTGCGCCGCCCGCCATCACCATCACGGGCGCAGAGCCGCGCGCGATGGGGTAGACCTGCCCCAGGTCGCCATGGTTGTAGGCCAGCGGCAGCGCGAAGTGATAGGCCGTGTGGATGGCGATGGACAGCGCCAGCAGCCCCCAGGCCGATGCCATGGAAGGCAGCGCCACCCAGGGCAGGGCCAGCAGCGACAGGGCGCTGCCGACCAAGGTGGTGAGGGCCATGGCGGTGGTGCGGTCGCCACCGATCTTGATGGCGCTGTTCCAGCCCGCGTTGAGCACGGCGGACAGCAGCACGATGAAAAAAACGTCGTTGGTCAGCATGCGGGAATGGTGTTTTCCGTGCAGACATCTGTAAAGTTGAATTCAATGACGGCTGGATTCAGGATTTCTGATGCGTAATCTCAACCTCGACCAGGTGCAGACCCTGGTCGCCATTGCCGACCTGGGCACCCTGGCCGCCGCAGCGCAGGCGCTGCACCTGGCGCCGCCCACGGTGAGCCTGCACATCAGCGAGCTGGAGTCGCGCCTCGACGCCCAACTGGTGGTGCGCGGGCGTCGCCAGGCCAGCCTGACCCCGGCTGGCGAGGCCCTGGTGGCAGGCGGCCGCCGGCTGCTGGCCGGCGCCGATGAGGTGGCGGAGCAGGTGCGCCGCCGCGCCCGGGGCCTGGAAGGCCTGGTGCGCCTGGGCACCACGGCCGGCGTCAGCCCGCACCTGCTGCCGCGGCTGGTGGAGATGCTGGCGCGCCACACCCCGGGCGTGGACGTGCGGCTCGACGTGCTCGGTTCGGCCGAGGCCATGGCGCGCCTGGCGGCGGGCACGCTGGACCTGGCCATCGTGGCCTTGCCGCAGGCCGCCACCGGGCAGGTACAGGTGCAGCAATGGCGCAGCGACCCGATGGTGGCGCTGCTGCCCCCGGGCTGGAAGGCACCCCGGCGCATCACGGCCGAGTGGCTGGCCGAACACCCCTGGATGTCGTTCGGCCCCGCCACGCAGATGCACCGCCTGATTGCCGCCTGGTTCGCCCAGGCCGGGCTGCACGGGCGCCCGCGCATGGAGCTCAACCACCCATTGGCCTTGCGCAGCCTGGTGGCCGCAGGGCAGGGCGCGGCCCTGCTGCCACTGGAGCAGCCCGAGGTCCGCAGTGACGACCCGGACAACGCAGGCCTGCAGGTGCGCCCGCTGCACCCGCCGCTGCTGCGCGAATTGGGCCTGGCCTACCGCATGGACCAGGCGCACGGTGCGGCCACGCGTGCGGTGCTGGAGGCGCTGCAGGCCCTGTCAGCCCGTTGACATCAGAGGTGTTTGTAGAAAAAGGTGGTGCCGCAGAACGCACCGTCGGGCATCAGCGCATAGCGCGGCACCGTGCCCACGCGCTGCCAGCCCGCGCGCTCGTACAGGAGCTCGGCGTCGCCGCCGGTCACCGTGTCCAGCACCAGCACGCTCTTGCCTTCGCTGCGTGCCGCGTCGTCCAGCGCGGCCATCAGGCGCTGGGCCACGCCCTGGCGGCGCGCCTTGCGGTGCACCAGCATCTTGGCCACGTCGGCGCGGTGGGGCTGGTTGTCGGGCATGGCGGTGATGAGCTGCACCGTGCCCACGATGCCCTCTGCCGCATCCTCGGCCACCAGCAGCACGCGCTCGTTTCGCGCCACGCCCTCGGCCACGCTGCGCCAGAAGGCCAGCGCCTTGTCGTGCGACAAGGGCGCCATGAAGCTCACCGAGGCACCGCCGTGCACACAGTCGATCAGTACCTCGGCCAAAGCCTCGGCACTGGCGGCGGCTTCGTTGGCGCCCAGGCGGCGGACGGTGATCGTGGAATCTGCGGCAATTGCGTTCATGGCGTTCTCCGGGTGGGTGTGAAGGGCAGGGTGGCCAGCGCCACCAGGTAGCGTGCGTCCTGGCGGGTGGGGTTGTGGAACACGATGGGTTGCGACAGGCGCATGGCCAGGCAGTCACCGGCCTGCAGCTGCCAGGTGGTTGCACCCACCGTGAGCTCCATGGTGCCCTCGATCAGCCAGACCTGCTGGTGGATGTCGGCGTCGTGCACGGCCGAATCCAGTGCCACGCGCTGCCCTGCAGGGAAGACCACCTCCACCAATTGCAACGGCGACGGCGCGGGCGGCGACAGCCGGCGCCGCACATAGCCCGAGGCCGGGTCCTGCCACAGGGGCTGATCGGCCGCGCGGATGAAGGGCGAGGGCGGCTCGGCGGCCGGGGTGCCATCATCGAAGAACGAGGCCAGCGCCACGCCCAGGCCGATGGCCAGCTTGTCGAGCACCGCCGCCGTGGGGCTGCTCTGGCCGCGCTCGATCAATGAGATATTGGAGCGGCTCACGCCGCTGCGCTCGGCCAGCGCTTCCAGGGAGTAGCCGCGCGCGTCGCGCAGTTCGCGCAATCGCTGGGCAATGCGGGTGTGGATGTCCATGAATCCAGTTTACTGGATTTTTAATCCAGTATGTTGGATTGATGTGCAAGCATGCCTTCCCGGCGATACTTGCGCACAACACATACCCATAAGGAGACACCGTGACGACGCCGCTGCCACTGCAACCACTCAATGCCGACCTGCTGGCCCGTGCACTGCCCCTGCTCGACGAAGAGTGGCTGGCCCGCGATGCCGACCTGGCGCCCGTGCTGCCCGTGGTGCTGGCGCGCAATGTGGGGCAGGACTGGCACAAGGCCGGTACCTTCCGCCACCACCTGGTGGGCGTGGCGCGCTCGCTGGCCATGTGGGAGCAGCCGCGCGATGTGCGCCTGTTGGGCCTGCTGCACAGCGTCTACGGCAATGCCTTCGTAGACCTGGTGAAGTTCGACCCCGCCAAGGAACGCGCCCGGGTGCGCGAGATCGCCGGCGAATCGGCCGAGCACCTCGTGTACCTGTTCTGCACCCAGTCGCGCACCCAGTTCGTGCAGCGCGTGCTGGCCGGCGCGCTCGAATCCGATGGCAGCCTGGTGCTGGAGAAGGACGGCAAGCCCCATACGCTCACGCCCTACGAGGTGGCGGCCTTCACCATCGTCAGCATGGCCGACACCATCGAGCAGTGGTTCAGCTGGCAGGACGACATCTACTCGCGCTTCCCCACCGTGCAGCGCCGCCCGCAGGCCGTGCACTGGGCGGCGTCGCTGTGGCCCGGCCCCATGCGCCCCAGCGGCCGCATGGTCAGCCAGATCAATGCGCTGGGCCGGGCGCTGCAGCACCCGGGCCTCAAGGGTCTGCTGCCCATGCCGCCGGTGTTCGACAACTGCACGGCCGAACTGTCGGCCACCGACGAGGCGGCGGCCACCTCGCTGTACTGGTCGGTGATCCAGCAGGACCAGCCCCTCGCCGACCTGGACGTGGCCACCGCCGTGCTGGAAAGCGCCGTGCGCCACAACCCCTGGGTGGGCGAGCCGCAGATGGTGCTGGCCCAGCTCTACCTGTCGGCCGGCCGCAATGCCGAAGCCGCCACGGCTGCGGCCAGCGCGCTGCAGCAGTTCAGCGCCTGGGGCAATTCATGGGACAAGCGCGTGCAGTGGGATGCCTGGGTGGCGTGGACACGCATCCTGCAGCAATCGGCGAGCGAGGGCACCTGGCCTGAGCGGCTGGACAAGCTCAACAACGTCGCACTGCGCAGTTGATGCAGGAATTCTCTTTATATCCAATCGACTTAAGGTAATTAAAAGTTATTCTTTTGAGTTTTAAAGGGCAAACCCTATAGTGGAAACATCTCATAACGAAAGGTGTTTTCCGTGAACAAGCGCTCCCTCCTGCAATCCGTCCTCGCCCTGGCCCTGGCCTCCGGTTTCGCCACGGGTGCCATGGCGCAGGACAAGCCCATCAAGATCGGCGTGACGGGCGGCCCGCATGCCCAGATCTTCGAGGTGGTCAAGAAGATCGCCGACAAGGAAGGCCTCAAGATCCAGGTCATCGAGTTCAGCGACTACGTGCAGCCCAACGCGGCCCTGGCGGCGGGCGATCTCGACGGCAACAGCTACCAGCACCAGCCCTACCTGGACAACCAGGTCAAAGACCGCGGCTACAAGTTCGTCTCGGTGGCCCAGACCGTCAACTTCCCGATCGGCCTGTACTCCAAGAAGGTCAAGAAGCTCGAAGACTTGAAGGAAGGCGCCAAGTTCGGCATTCCCAACGACCCGACCAACGGCGGCCGCGTGCTGCTGGTGCTGCAGGACAAGGGTCTGATCAAGCTGCGCGACGGCGTGGGCCTCAAGGCCACGCCGCTGGACGTGGTGAGCAACCCCAAGAAGCTCAAGTTCGTGGAACTCGACGCGGCCCAACTGCCCCGTTCGCTCGACGACCTCGATGCCTCGGCCATCAACACCAACTTCGCGCTGTCGGCCGGCCTGAACCCCGGCAAGGATGCCATCACGCAAGAGAACGCCAAGAGCCCGTACGTCAACGTGCTCGTGGTGCGCGAGGCCGACAAGGGCAAGCCCTGGGTAAACCAGCTGGTCAAGATCTACCACTCGGAAGAAGTGCGCAAGTTCATCCAGACCGAGTTCAAGGGCTCGGTGCTGCCAGGCTTCTGATCCTGGACGGCAAAAGGGCGGCGGCATGCCGCCCTTTTTCATTGGCGAGCAGACCGGCCGGCGAGGGCGACGGCCAGGCCGGCACAATTTTTCGAGACACACCATGAACTTCCAGCAACTGCGGTCCGTGCGCGAGACCGTGCGCAGCGGCTTCAACCTGACCGAGGTGGCCAACATCCTCTACACCTCGCAGCCAGGCGTGAGCCGCCAGATCCGCGAGCTGGAGGAGGAGTTGGGCATCGAGATCTTCGTGCGCGCCGGCAAGCGCCTTACCGGCCTCACACCCCCGGGCGCGGCCGTGCTGCCCATCGTGGAGCGCCTGCTGCACGATGCCGACAACCTGCGCCGCGCGGGGCAGGACTACAGCGCCAGCCACGAGGGGCGCCTTGCCATTGCCGCCACCCACTCACAGGCGCGCTACGCACTGCCGCAGGTGGTGCGCGACTTCCGCGCCATGTTCCCGCAGGTCTCGCTGCACCTGCACCAGGGCTCGCCCAAGCAGGTGGCCGAGATGCTGCTCAGCGGCGAGGCCGACATCGGCGTGGCGACCGAGGCGCTAGCCCACTACGAGGCCCTGGTGACCCTGCCGTGCTACCGCTGGACGCACAGCATCGTCGTGCCGCCCGAGCACCCGCTGCTGGCGCTGACCGAGCCGGTCACGCTGCAACAGCTCACCGAGTACCCCATCATCACCTATGAGCTGGGTTACACCGGCCGCGCCCACATCGACGAAGCCTTCGCGCGCGAGGGGCTGCGCCCCGACGTGGTGCTCTCGGCCATGGACGCCGATGTGATCAAGACCTATGTGGAGCTGGGCATGGGCGTGGGCATCGTGGCCTCCATCGCCGTCGACCCCGAGCGCGACCGCCAGCTGCGCGCGCTCGATGCGCGCCACCTGTTCGAGGTCAATGTCACCCGCCTGGCCGTGCGCAAGGGCACCTGGCTGCGCGGCTATGCCTACAGCTTCATCGAGACCTTTGCGCCCACGCTGCAGCGCGAGGCGGTGGAAAAGGCCGTGCGCGCCACGGGCACGCCACTGGAGTGAACACGCTCAGGAATTGATTCCGCGGGGTACGACAGAGAGGGCACGCCGGTAGCCCTCGCGCAACCGGTACATCTGGGCCGGGCGGTGCGCGGCGCCGCTCGTGAGCTCGCCCTCGATGGGTTCGAGCATGCCCAGTTCGTCGATCTTGCGCCGAAAGCTCACCTTGTTGATGGGCTCGCCCAGCACTGCCTCGTACACCGCCTGCAGGCGCGGCAGGGTCATGCGCTCGCCGCACAGGTAGACCGGCAGCGACGAGTACTGGCTCTTGGAGCGCACGCGCTCCACCGCCAGCGCCACGATCTCGCCATGGTCGAAGGGCAGGGCCGGCAGCGCAGCCACCGGCGCCAGCAGCAAGCCCTCGCGCCCCTCGGGCAGCAGCTCCTCGGAGATCAGCGCGTAGTAGACGATGGAGGCCGACCAGCCCCGCGGGTCACGGTCGGCGCCCGAGTAGGTGGCCAGCTGCTCCAGGTACGGGCTCACGATGCCGGTCTTGTCGCGCAGCACGCGTGCGGCCGCATCCCAGGCCGTGCGGTCCTCCTGCGCGTGGATGTAGCCACCGGGCAGGGCCGGCGCGTTCGCGAACGGGGCGTTCTTGCGCGTGAGCAGCACCACGTGCAGGGCATCGTCCTTGAGCGTCATCAGCACCACGTCCACCGTGCAGATCACGGTGGGAAATGAAGGCTCGGCAGAGGGCTTGGGCATGGCGTGTTTCCGTGGCTGAAGGTTGTTGACTTAGTATTTTAATGAAACTATCATAAGTTCATCAATTAAACTAAGTGATTGGAGGCCCCATGGACACACTTTCTTCCCCTCTCGCCGATGGCCTCGAAAACCGCTATCGGGGCTGCCTGCTGGGCCTGGCCTGTGGCGATGCCGTGGGCACCTCCGTGGAATTCAGCCCGCGCGGCAGCTTCGCGCCGCTGACCGACATGGTGGGTGGCGGCCCGTTCCGCCTGGCGCCGGGGCAGTGGACGGACGACACCTCCATGGCCATCTGCCTGGCGCAGAGCCTGCTGCACCGCGGCGGCTTCGGTGCCGAGGACCAGATGCGCCGCTATGCCAACTGGTGGCGGTGGGGCTACCCCAGCCCCACGGGCACCTGCTTTGACATCGGCATCACCGTGCGCGATGCGCTCTCGCGCTTTCTGGCCGATGGCGAGCCCATGGCCGGCTCCACCGATCCGCAGACCGCCGGCAATGGCTCGCTGATGCGGCTGGCGCCCGTGGTGCTGCGGTATTTCCCTGACATGGCGGCCATGCTGCGCCAGGCGCGCCTGAGTTCGCAGACCACGCACTGCGCGGCCGAGGCGGTGGAATGCTGCAGCCTGCTGGCCGAAGTGATCGCCAATGCCCTGCAAGGCGATCCGGCGCGGGGCGAATCCGCCCGGCGGGAGGTGCTGGTCGTGCGGCAGGCGGGGCTGGCCTGCCCTGCGGTGCAGGCCATCGCCGCAGGCCGCTACCAGGGCAAACCGCGCGAGCAGATCCGCGGCAGCGGCTACTGCGTGGCCTCGCTGGAGGCAGCGCTGTGGTGCTTCTCCACCACGGAATCGTTCGCCGAGGCCGTGCTGGCCGCCGCCAATCTGGGCGACGATGCCGACACCACGGCCGCCATCACCGGGCAGGTGGCGGGCGCGTTCTACGGCATCGAGGGCATTCCCGCGCACTGGCGCGCCATGCTGTTCATGGGCGAGGAGATCGGCGACATGGCGACAGGCCTGCTGCACCGGGACGCGCGCGCCGTGCCGGTGTAGCGATGAGCGGCCCTGCCGTGCCGCTTATCGGGGCATCGCCTGGACAGGCGCGAGATACGCTACGGATGGGGGCCAAGCCGTGCCCCGGCGGCCTGCGCAAGACCGCCTCTGCAGTGTCTTTTGTTCCTTTTTGTCCTTGTCCGTTGTCCTTTTTTTCTGGATCCATCCCATGCGGTACCTCGCTGTTCTCCTCCTGGCTGCGGCTGCGCCCCTGGCCCAGGCCGCCAATTTCGTCTCGCTGCACCAGTCGGCCCTCAAGATCGCCCTGCCTCCGCCTGCGGGCTCCTACAGCTACAAGTTCGATACCAGGATCGGCTTCAAGCAGCAGTACGCGCCGCAAGGAGTCACGGGCTGTGCCATCGGCTATGCCACGGGCGGCTGCGCCTTTCCGGGCGGTGGCTCGCTGGCACTGCCCGAGTTCACCGGCTACCAGCTGCAGTACAAGGAGTTCAAGGTCTTCATCCCTGCGGGCACACGCTCCTTCATGTTCTCGGGCTATGCACCGCAGCGCACGCAATCGGCCTTTGTGCTGCGCTATGGTTCTGCGCCCGTGCGCGAGGCGGCCCTGAGTGGCGCGGAGTACCAGAACGCCCAGACCGGCGAGCGCATCGACAGCTCGTTTGCACGGCTGGTCAATGAGCGCACCGAGCAGTTCGTGGTGCACGACGGCGGCGGCACCGTGCGCTTCGTGGGCGGCCAGCTCGACGCCAACCGCGGCAGCACCAAGGAAGGCAACTGGCTCTATGTGCGCCAGCTCAGCGGCAGCCCGCTGTACGACGTGCAGGGCGCCATCGACGTGGACATGGCCCAGTACGCGGCCGGCTACGCCAAGATTGTCTGGACCACCAGCACCTACCCCGACCCGGTGGATGCGCCGAGCGCGGGTGGCGGCACGGGCACGGTCACCCCGCCGGACAATGCGGCGACCCTGCCCGTCCCGGCCACGGTGTCCACCTCGGTGGTGTCCGCGGCCGGCCAGCCGCTGCGGCTCGAGATCAACCTGGCGCAGGCCGCTTCCGATATCGCGGCCAACCCCAGGATCAGCGCTTGGGTGGCGGCGCTCATCCCGGCCAACGGCACCTCGTTCCCGGCGGACACCTGGTTCTTCCGCCTGGCCAATGGCTCCTGGGCCAGCCAGGTGCCTGCCGACATCGAGGGCATCGCCTTCGCCAGCCAGGTGGCCAACGCCGCCAGCCTGAAGTTCGCGCCCTCGCTGGACTTCACCGAGGCCGAGCTGCGCGCGTTCAATGTGCAGGTCCATTTCGGCTACAAGACCAGCACCGGCAGCTTCGTGAGCAAGGGCAAGGTCTGGCCGCAATAAGGGGCGTTCGCCGCTGGGTGGATTTCGGCATGAGCTCATGCGGAATGCGGCGTTGGAAGAGGGCGGCCCGGCCTTTAAGCTCTGGCCCTGTCTTCCCGTCCGATTCCGCATGCCGCACCACTTCGACACCATCGTCATCGGCCTGGGCGCCGTAGGCTCCGCCACCCTGTACCAGCTGGCCCGGCGGGGCGCCAGTGTCCTGGGCCTGGACCAGTACGAGCCGCCCCACAGCATGGGCTCCTCGCACGGCCAGACCCGCATCACCCGGCTGGCCGTGGGGGAGGGCGACGAATACGTGCCCCTGGTGCGCCGCTCGCACGAGATCTGGCGCGAACTGGAGGCCGCCACGGGCCAGTCCATCTACACCCGCACGCACGGCCTGGTGCTCGGGCCGCGCGACGGCGCACCGCTGCACCAGGGGCGCCGCCTCGACTTCGTGCACAACACCATCGACATCGCGCGCCGCCACGGCATAGACCACGAAGTGCTCGACCATGCCGACCTGCGCCGGCGCTACCCGCAGTTCCAGCTGCACGACCACGAGTTCGCCTACTGGGAGCGCGATGCGGGCTTTGTGCGGCCCGAGGCCGCCATCGGCGCCCAGTTGCAACAGGCCCAGGTGCATGGCGCCACAGTGCAGACCGGGGTGCGCGTGACCGGCCTTGCGCGCGAAGGCGGGCACCTGCGCGTGGACACCCCCCAGGGCAGCTACCGCGCAGAGCAGGTGGTGCTGGCTGCGGGCCCCTGGCTCCCGGGCCTGCTGGGGCAGGAGTTGCAGCACGCCTGGGCCCCGCAGCTGGCGGTCTACCGCCAGGTGATGTTCTGGTTCGACGTGGGGGTGGCCACGCCATCGTTCGAGCCCGGGGCGTTCCCGGTCTTCATCTGGACCTTCCGCGAGGGGCCCGACGACTCGATCTATGGCTTTCCCATCGCAGAAGCGGGCTCCTCCGCCTTCAAGATCGCCACCGCGCAGTACCTGGAGGCCACCACGCCCAACACCGTGGACCGGGCGGTGGCCGCTGGTGAGAAAGACCGCATGCGGCGCCACCATGTGCTGCCGCGCTTTCAGGCCCCGGGCGCGCGCTGCACCGATGCCCGGACCTGCTTGTACACGGTGACACCCGACCACGGCTTCGTGGTCGACCAGTTGCCGGGCTGGCCGGGCGTGCATGTCGCCTCGGCCTGCTCGGGCCATGGCTTCAAGCATTCGGCTGCCGTGGGCGAGGCCCTGGCCCAGCAGGTGCTCGACCTGCCGGAGCGCCTGGATCTGCGGCCCTTTGGCCATGCCCTGCACGGCCTGGCAACGGCGGACACCGCCTGACCCCGGCAAGGATGTTTTGGTTTTATAGAAACCAAATTTTATTCTTTTGGGTTTTATGGGAAGGGTTCTAGAGTGGACCCATGTGCATAGCAGCCCCACCTATGAGGGCTGCAATCCCCTCACCTCAAGGACCCCTGCCATGTCTTCATCCGATACCCAGGACACTGTGCTCGCACAGGAATTGGAATCCGCCCGCTCGGTCGCCCTGGCCTCCGGCCTGCCCTATGCGGGCGGCGTTGCGCCCACCGTGGCGTGGAAACTCGTCTCGGCCGGCGATGCCGTGCTGGTGGACGTGCGCTCCGCCGAAGAGCTGAAATTCGTCGGCCAGGTGCCGGACAGCCTGCACGTGCCATGGGCCACGGGCACGGCGCTGCAGCGCAACCCGCGCTTCGTGCGCGAGTTGGAGGCCCGCCTGGCCAGCCACGGCGGGAAGGAGGCCACGGTGCTGCTGCTGTGCCGCAGCGGCAAGCGCTCGGCCCTGGCGGCCGAGGCGGCGGCCAAGGCCGGCTTCACGCGCGTCTTCAATGTGCTTGAAGGCTTCGAAGGCGAGATCGATGGCCACAAGCAACGCGGCCATGCCGATGGCTGGCGCTTTCACAACCTTCCCTGGATCCAGGACTAGCCCCGGGCACGGCCTGCCTCCACGACTGAACCACAGCTTCCCTTTCCCCATGGCCGTCTTCAACATCGAACCCATCGTGCAGTCGCTGCACGCCGTGCGCCGCGACTGGCGCAGCCTGCAAAAACGCTCGCAGGAGCCGGGCGGGCGCGAGTTCCCCTCGCGCGACGCGCTGGCCGACATCGTCGAACAGCTCAAGGGCGTGCTCTTTCCCATGCGCCTGGGCCCGCCGGACCTGCGCCAGGAGAGCGAAGACTTCTACGTGGGCCACACGCTGGACGCGGCACTGCATGCGCTGCTGGCGCAGATCCGGCTGGAGCTGCGCTACGTGCTGCGCCACCAGCCGGTGGAAGAGCAGAACATCGAAAAGCGCGCCGTGCAGGCGGCGCGCAGCTTCGCGGCATCGCTGCCCGAAACACGCAGCCTGCTCGACAGCGACGTGCTGGCCGCCTACCACGGCGACCCGGCTGCGCGCAGCGTGGACGAGGTGCTGCTGTGCTACCCCGGCATCCTGGCCATGATCCACCACCGCCTGGCGCACACGCTGTACCAGCTGGAACTGCCCCTGCTGGCGCGCATCGTGGCCGAGCAGGCCCATGCACAGACCGGCATCGACATCCACCCCGGCGCGCTGATCGGCGCGGGCTTCTTCATCGACCACGGCACCGGTGTGGTGATCGGCGAAACGGCCGTCATCGGCGAGCGCGTGCGCGTCTACCAGGCCGTCACCCTGGGCGCCAAGCGCTTTCCCACCGACGAGGAGGGGCACCTGCAAAAAGGCCTGCCGCGCCACCCAGTGGTGGAAGACGACGTGGTCATCTATGCCGGCGCCACGGTGCTCGGCCGCGTCACGCTCGGCAAAGGTGCCACCATTGGCGGCAATGTCTGGATCACGCACGACGTGCCCGCAGGCGGCAATGTGACCCAGGCCCTGTCGCGCCACAACGGCCACCACGAGGCCCAGCAGTCCGGAGTGGCCGCTGCATGAGCGAGGTACTGGTACGCAGTTTCGGCACCGCCGTGCGGCGCCTGCGCGAGGCGCGTGGCTGGTCGCAGGAGCAACTGGCCGAGCACGCCGACCTCAACCGCTCCTACGTGGGCGAAATCGAGCGCGGCCGCGCCATCGCATCGCTGGTCACCATCGACAAGCTTTCGCAGGCCTTTGGCGTGCGCAGCGCCACGCTGCTCGGGCACTGCGACGAGCTGAACGATGCGAACGCGCTCAAAGGCACGCGATTGGCGGCTATAGCATGTTGAAGCACTGAGGCCACCGTCGGAAACTGGCTGGGAGTTTCTTTTTCCATCCCACCTTTTCTGATACGGAGCCTCACATGACGGCAACAGTGGGCGGCACGACCGCCCTGGGCGACAACGCAGCACGGCAACTTGCCAACGCGACCAAGACCACCGCACAACTCTCGACCATCTCGCCACGCTGGCTCACGCACCTGCTGCAGTGGGTGCCGGTGGAGGCAGGCATCTACCGCCTCAACAAGGTCAAGAACCCCGAGCTCATCAAGGTCACCTGCACCGCCCGCGAGGAAGAGAACCAGCTGCCACGCACCTTCGTGGACTACGAAGAGAACCCGCGCGAGTACTTCCTCAACGCCGTGAGCACCGTGCTCGACGTGCACACCCGCATCTCCGACCTGTACAGCAGCCCGCACGACCAGATCAAGGAACAGCTGCGCCTGACGATCGAGACGATCAAGGAGAACCAGGAGAGCGAGCTCATCAACAACCCCGACTACGGCCTGCTGGCCCAGGTGACCGAAGAGCAGCGCGTGTTCCCGCTCACCGGCGCGCCCACGCCCGACGACCTCGATGAGCTGCTCACCAAGGTCTGGAAGGAACCCGCCTTCTTCCTGGCCCACCCGTTGGCGATTGCCGCCTTCGGCCGCGAAGCCACGCGCCGCGGCACGCCGCCGCCCACGGTGAGCCTGTTCGGCTCGCAGTTCATCACCTGGCGCGGCATTCCTCTGATCCCTTCGGACAAGGTGCCCGTGGCCGACGGCAAGAGCAAGATCCTGCTCTTGCGCGTGGGCGACAAGCGCCAGGGCGTGGTCGGCCTGTTCCAGCCCGGCCTGCCGGGCGAGCAGAGCCCGGGCCTGTCGGTGCGCTTCATGGGCATCAACAACCATGCCATCGCGTCTTACCTGATCTCGCTGTACTGCTCGCTGGCCGTGCTCACGCCCGATGCCCTGGCCGTGCTGGACGACGTGGAGATCAACAAGTACCACGACTACCCCGACACCTACAAGTAAAGCGGCCGCGTGGTGACCACTCCATCCTCCCTTCCTGCCGGCGTGCCCGCCACGCTGCAGCCGCCCATCGACCCGGCGCTGCTGGCCGGGCTGGCGACGGCCCTGTTCGCGGCCCGGCCCGGTGAAGAGCCGCGCCTGGCCGGGCCGGCCGCTGGCCTGCCGTCCACGCCACCGGGCTCGCTGCCCGGGGCGGGGCAGGGCACGCCCTGGCCGCCCGGTGTGCAGGCACCCGTCAACATCGCGCCGGCCGGCTCGCCCCTGGTGAGCCCGGCCGGCTTCGGCCCCGGCGTGCCTGGCACGCCCATCCCGCAAGGGCTGGTGCCCGGTGCCAACCTGGTGCCGGCATCGCCCACGCCGCTGGCCTCGCAGGCACACCGTGCGCCGGCCCTGCTGCCGCATGCGGTGGCCGGCAATGGCGTGCCCGACTCGGTGATCAGCACCTTGCCGGCCTACGAGCCGCGCTTTGGCAGCGGTGTGCTGGGTGTACCCGAGGCGGCGCAGCCTTCCACACCGCCTGCCCCAGCGGCGGCATCGCCGTACTACTTTCTCGGTGAACGCCATGCCCATCCGCTGGCGGCGGAGCGTGCGCCCTTGCCCGACGGGCATGGTGCTGCCCCCGGCGGGCTCGATGCCTTGGCGCGCCTGCCGTTCGCGGTGCCCGAGGTGCCGCGCGTGAGCTCGCCCACGGCCGGCACCGGCGTGCCCAGCACCGTGCCGTCGGCCGAGCCGCGCTTTTACTTTGCCGATGCCGTGGTGCTGCCCGGTGGCTACACCACGCCCGGCCGTGCCCCGGCTGCCGGCAGCGTCCCGCAGGCCGACCCCAGCGCCCACCCGGCATTCGACGTGCATGCGGTGCGCCGCGATTTTCCGGTGCTGCAGGAGCGCGTGAACGGCCGTCAGCTGGTCTGGTTCGACAACGCCGCCACCACGCACAAGCCGCAGTCGGTCATCGACCGCATCAGTTACTTCTACGCGCACGAGAACTCCAACATCCACCGTGCGGCGCACGAGTTGGCCGCGCGCGCCACGGACGCCTATGAGGGCGCACGCCAGCGCGTGCAGCGCTTCATCAACGCGCCCGATGTGAACGAGGTGATCTTCGTGCGCGGCACCACCGAGGCCATCAACCTGGTGGCCAAGAGCTGGGGCGCGCAACACGTGGGCGAGGGCGACGAAATCATCGTCAGCAACCTGGAGCACCACGCCAACATCGTGCCCTGGCAGCAACTGGCCGCCGCCAAGGGCGCGCGCCTGCGCGTGATCCCGGTGGACGACTCGGGCCAGGTGCTGCTCGATGAATACCAGAAACTCCTGAACGACCGCACCAAGATCGTGGCTGTGACCCAGGTCTCCAACGCCCTGGGCACCGTGGTGCCGGTCAAAGAGATCGTGGCTCTGGCCAAGCGGGCGGGCGCCACGACCCTGGTCGACGGCGCCCAGTCGGTCTCGCACATGCTGGTGGACGTGCAGGATCTGGGGGCCGACTTCTTCGTGTTCTCGGGCCACAAGGTATTCGGCCCCACCGGCATCGGCGTGGTCTGGGGCAAGCGTGCGGTGCTCGAAGACATGCCGCCCTGGCAGGGCGGCGGCAACATGATTGCCGATGTGACCTTCGAGAAGACGGTGTTCCAGCCCATCCCGAACAAGTTCGAGGCCGGCACCGGCAACATCGCCGACGCCGTGGGCCTGGGCGCCGCGATCGACTACGTGAACCGCGTGGGCATCGAGAACATCGCACGCTACGAGCATGAGCTGCTGGTCTACGGCATGCGCCACCTGGGCTCGATCCGCGGCGTGCGCCTGATCGGCACGGCCGACGACAAGGCCAGCGTGATGTCCTTCGTGCTCGCCGGTTACAGCACCGAAGAGGTGGGCAAGGCGCTCAACGAGGAGGGCATTGCCGTGCGCACCGGCCACCACTGCGCCCAGCCCATCCTGCGCCGCTTCGGCGTGGAGACCACGGTGCGGCCGTCACTGGCGTTCTACAACACCTTCGACGAGATCGATCGCCTGGTGGCCGTGGTGCAGCGCCTTGCCGGGCAGCGCCGGGCGGGCTGACGCCTGCCGCTGCCACCCCGCGCAATGCGCTATACAAAATATAGCAATTGCGCCGGGCAGGCAGGCCACGGCGTCACGGTCTGTGGCTATCATGACGCGTGCTTCGTGCTGCCGGGGCTGTAGACAGGCCCTGCAGCGCTTTTCTCCGTGTCGTTCCCTTCACAAGGAGTTTCCATGAGCAAGATCCAGATCGCCGTCATCGTCGGCAGCCTCCGCAAGGATTCGTTCAACCGCAAGCTGGCCACCGCCATCGAGCGCCTGGCCCCGGCGGACTTCCAATTCACCCAGTTGCGCATCGACGACCTGCCCCTGTACAGCCAGGACGACGACGGCAACCAGGCCGCCTCGGTGCTGCGCTTGAAGAGCGAGGTCAAGTCCGCCCAGGGCCTGCTGTTCGTGACGCCCGAGTACAACCGCTCCATCCCCGGCGTGCTCAAGAACGCGCTGGACCACGCCTCGCGCCCCTATGGCCAGAGCGCCTGGGGCGGCAAGCCCGCGGGTGTGATCGGCGCCTCGGTGGGCGCCATCGGCACGGCGCTGGCGCAGCAGCACCTGCGCAATGTGCTGGGCTACCTCGATGTGCCCACCCTGGGCCAGCCCGAGGGCTTCATCCACGCCAAGGAGGGTTTGTTCGACGCCGACGGCAATGTGGGCGAGGGCAGCAAGAAGTTTCTGCAGGCTTGGGTCGATGCCTATGTGGCATGGGTCAAGAAGCACATCTGAGTTTCTGACGGCTCCATGAAAAACGCCGCCCCGAAGGGCGGCGTTTTCCTTGGGGGACCGGAGGCCGGATCAGGCGACCTGTGCGATCTGCGGTTGGTTCGCAGGCACGCTGGTGTGCGCCTGGATGTCCTTGTCGGCGCTGGCAATGGCCAGGGCCTTGGCGTCGGGGCCCATGCCCACGCCTTCGGCGCGCACGAAGCGCACGTCGGTGATGCCGAAGAAGCCGAACACCACCTTCAGGTAGCTCTCCTGGTGCTCCATGGCCTGGCCGCCTTCGCTGGTGGAGTACACGCCGCCGCGGGTCGAGGCCACGATCACCGTCTTGCCGCCGGCCAGGCCCACGGGGCCCTTGTCGGTGTACTTGAAGGTGCGGCCGGTTTGGGCGATGCGGTCGATCCAGGCCTTGAGCTGGCTGGGGATGGTGAAGTTGTACAGCGGGGCGCCGATCACGATCACGTCGGAGGCCAGGAACTGGCTCACCAGGGCTTCGGACAGGGCGTTTTCCTGGCGCTGCACTTCGGTGGCAGCGGCCTGGCCGGTGCGAAAGCCCAGCGCGTCGGCGCTCAGGTGGGCCGGGGCCTGTGCGGCCAGGTCCAGGTGCTGCACCGTGGTGTTGGGGTGGCCGGCCTTCCAGGCGGCGACGATGCGCTGGGTGAGTTCGCGGGAGACGGATTGTTCACCGGTGATGGCCGAGTCGATGTGAAGCAGTTGCATGATGAGGTTCTCCTTGGGTGGGTAGCCACAGCGTGTGGCCATGGACTGAATTGTGGAGACGCACTCGTTTGTTGATAAGGCATGGAACTTGCGATAGATTGTCCTATCAGTAGAACGATGTACTTTATGCAAGACCTCAACGACATGCTGTATTTTGCGGAGGTGGTCGAGCGCGGCGGCTTCGCCGCCGCCGGCCGGGCCCTGGGCATCCCCAAGTCGCGCCTGTCGCGCCGGGTGTCGGACCTGGAGACCGAACTCGGGGTGCGCCTCTTGCAGCGCACCACGCGCAAGCTCTCGCTCACCGAGGTGGGCGAGGCCTACCTGCGCCACTGCCAGGCCATGCGCGAATCGGCCCAGGCGGCGGCCGACACGGTGGCCCAGGTGCAGACGGCGCCGCGCGGCACCATCCGCGTGAGTTGCCCGGTGACGCTGGCGCAGACCGTGCTGGCCGAGATGATGCCGCCCTTCCTCTCGCGCTACCCCGAGGTGCGGGTGGACATGGTGGTCAGCAACCGCGTGGTCAATGTGGTGGAGGAGGGCATCGACGTGGCGCTGCGCGTGCGCCCCACGCTGGAGGACAGTGGCTCCATGGTGGTCAAGCGCCTCGATACCACCACCCAGATCCTCGTGGCCAGCCCCGAGCTGCTGATACGCCAGGGCACACCCACCACGCTGGACGACCTGGCCCGCCTGGACAGCGTGGCCATGTCGGCGCCTGACGGCCGCGCCACCTGGAACCTGATGGGCCCGGGCGGCGCCCACCAGGTGGTGCACCACACGCCGCGCTATGTGGCCGACGACCTGCTGACCCTGAAGTTCGCGGTGCTGGCCGGTATCGGCATGGGCTGGATGCCCGACTACATGTGCCACGAGGAAATGCGCGAGCGCCGCCTGGTGCGTGTGCTGCCCGAATGGGTGCCGCCACCGGCCATCGTGCATGCGGTGTTCCCCTCGCGGCGCGGGCTGTCGCCCGCTGTGCGCGCCTTTCTGGACTACCTGGGCGATGCCATGCCGGGCCGCAACAGCCTGGCCACGCGCGATGGCGGGGCGGGGCTGGACGGCGCGGGCATATAGCACGGGCGTCCGCCGCTGGGCGAGAAAGCCGAAGACCCGCCCGGGTCTCTGCCGGCCGGCGAATTTCACGCCACAATGCAACCAGTTGAAACTGAACGGTCGGCCTGCGCGAATGGAGCGCGGGCAGGCCGGGGCATGCCGTGAAGAACCCCCACCCCGTCGATACCCAGCTCCAGCAGGCCCGCACGCACCCCTCCGTGCGTGCCATCGTGATCCCGCCGTGCCCGGAGTCGCTGCTGCGCCTGCAGCAGATCGTGGCCGCGCCCGAGCTCGATTCGGGCGCGCTGGAGCAACTGGTCGCGTCCGACGTGGCCATGGCCGCCTTGCTAATCCGCCAGGCCAACAGCCCGCTGTTCGGGCTGGCCCAGCCGGTGCAGACCATCGGCATGGCGCTCACCGTGCTCGGGCTCAACCCCACGGTGGAACTGCTCTCGGCCTTCATCACGCGCAATGCGCTCATGGTGCGCTCGCCGCTGCTCGAGCATTTCTGGGAGAGCTCGCAGCGACGTGCCATCGCCTGCGAGCACATCGGCCGCCAGCTCTACAGCTTCGACCCCGGCCTGGGCTACGGCTTCGGCCTGTTCTGCCACGTGGGCATGCCGGTGCTGGTCAAGGCCGTGCGCGGCTATGGCTCCACCGTGACCGAGGCCCTGGCCCGCAAGGACCGCACCTTCACCCAGACCGAGAACGCCAACCACAAGACCGACCACGCCGTGATGGGCGCCATCGTGGCGCGCACCTGGCACCTGCCGGGCGACGTGGCCCAGGCCATCTGGCTGCACCACGATTTCACCTGCCTGGGTGACGAGCGCTTCAACCCCACCGTGCGCCACCTGGTGGCCCTGGGCCTCTTGGCCGAGTACCTGGTGAACCAGCACGACAACCTGCAGCCCACGCGCGAATGGCTGCAGCACGGCCAGGCCTGCATGGACCACCTGGCCGTGTCGGAAGAAGAGCTGGACCACTGGGTGGACGAGTTGCACCCCGCCTTCGAGGCTGTGCGCTTCTGACCCGTGCGGGCCGTTAGCATGGCACCCCATGCTGCCCGCCAAACCCTATCTGCAAAGCGTCTGCATCCGCCCCGATGCCGAGGTGGACTACGACACCTATCCCTACAACATCCCCGCCATCCGGGAAATGGGCCTGGTGGAGTTCCACGCGGACGTGACCTTTCTGGTGGGGGAAAACGGCTCGGGCAAGTCCACGCTGCTGGAAGCCATTGCCGTGGCCCTGGGCTACAGCCCGCAGGGCGGCACCCGCGACTTCTCGGTGGGTGGCACCGACTCGGTATCGCCCCTGCACGAGGTGCTGCGGCTGGCGCGCAGCTTCCGCCAACCCAAGGATGGGTACTTCCTCAGGGCTGAAAGCTTTTTCAATGTCGCCACCTTTGTGGACGATGTCGGTGTGCCCGACGCCTACGGCACCCATTCGCTGCATGGCATCTCGCACGGCGAGGCCTTCATGTCCCTGCTCGCCCACAAGTTCCGCGGCAAAGGCCTGTACCTGCTCGACGAGCCCGAGGCAGCACTCTCGCCCAACCGCCAGCTGGCCGCGTTGTCGGCCATCCACCAGCTGGTCGAGGACAAGTCGCAGTTCATCATCGCCACGCACTCGCCCATCCTGCTGTCCTACCCCCACGCCAAGATCGTGCTGTTCGACGGCACGGGCCTGTCGGAAGTGGCGTATGAGGACACCGAACACTATGCGGTGACGCATGACTTCCTGAACAACTACCGCGAACGGCTGGACCGCCTGCTGGACCAGGACTGAACTTTCGACGCTCTGATAGACGTTTTTGCGATTAAGTCAGAACAATATATTCGTTTGGGTTTTAAAGCCCGGCTCGCAGAATGCCTCCATCAGACATTGAAGGAGCATTCTCCATGGCCACCTTGCGACTCGGCGACACCGCCCCCGACTTCACCCAGGAATCCACCGCCGGCCCCATCCATTTCCATGAATGGGCAGGCGATTCGTGGGTGGTGCTGTTCTCGCACCCCGCCGACTTCACCCCCGTGTGCACCACAGAGCTGGGCAAGACGGCCGCCCTGGCCACCGAATTCGCCAAGCGCAAGGTCAAGCCCATCGCCGTGAGCGTGGACCCCGTGGATTCGCACAACCGCTGGGTGGGCGACATCAACGAGACGCAGAACACCACCGTCAACTTCCCCATCCTGGCCGATGCGGACAAGAAGGTGGCCGACCTGTACGACATGATCCACCCCAACGCATCGACCACGGTCACGGTGCGCAGCGTGTTCATCATCGACCCCAAGAAGACCATCCGCACCACCTTCACCTACCCTGCGAGCACGGGCCGCAACTTCGACGAGATCCTGCGCGTGATCGACTCGCTGCAGCTGACCGACAGCCACAAGGTGGCCACGCCCGCCAACTGGAAAGACGGCGACGACGTGATCATCGTCCCCAGCCTGCAGGACCCGGCCGAGATCGCCCAGCGCTTCCCCAAGGGCTTCAAGGCCGTGCGCCCCTACCTGCGCATCACGCCCCAGCCCAACAAGTAAGTCAGCAAGCCAGCCTGGCCGGGCTCCGGGCGCGCGCTCCTGCCGCAAGGGCAGGGCGCTGCCGGGGCCCTGCCAGGCGCCAACAACGTGAACCCCACTTCCATCATCATCGTCCCCGGCTGGCGTGACTCCGGCCCCGGCCACTGGCAAAGCCTGTGGGCCGAGCGGCTGCCCAATGCGCGCCGCGTGGTGCAGGACGACTGGATCACCCCCACCCGCAATGCCTGGGTCGGCACGCTCGAGAAGACCATTCTGGCCGCACCCCACCCGGTGGTGATCGTGGCGCACAGCCTGGGCTGCATCGCCACGACCCACATCGGGCCCGAGGCGGCGGCACGCATCCAGGGCGCGCTGCTGGTGGCCCCGGCCGACCCCGAGCGCCGCGCCATCCTGAGCGACTTCGCGCCCGTACCCTATGCCGCGCTGCCCTACCGCAGCGTGGTGGTGGCCAGCAGCAACGACCCCTACTGCCCCATCCGCCTGGCCGGTGCCTATGCCCGTGCCTGGGGCAGCGAGTTCGTGCGCATGCAGCAGGCCGGCCACATCAACATCGAGTCGGGCCATGGCGAATGGCCCCTGGGCTGGGCGCTGCTGCAGTCGCTCACGGGCGAGCAGGGCGCCGTGCCAGGCGCTGCACCCGCACCAGCCCAAGCCGCGCAGGCCTCTGCCTGAGCCGCGCCCGCCCCTGAGCGGGCAGGCGCGCAGCTGCCTACATCTTGTTTCTTTATTCCAAAACCCGATTAATTAACAAGAATGTATTCTTTTGAGTTTTAAGGCGCTGTGCGCACAATGTGGCATCTTCCGCTTTTCCTTACAGGCTACGCCACATGACTTCTTTGAAACTCAAGACACTCCTGGCTTCTCTGGCACTGACCGCCAGCGGCATGGCGCTGGCCCAGGATTCGCTGCTCAACGTGTCGTACGACGTGGCCCGTGAGTTCTACAAGGACTACAACGCCGCGTTCTCGGCCCACTACAAGAAGACCACGGGCAAGGACGTGAAGATCGACCAGTCGCACGCCGGCTCCAGCGCCCAGGCGCGCGCCGTGAACGACGGCCTGGCGGCCGACGTGGTCACCATGAACACGACCACCGACGTGCAGTTCCTCGCCGACAACGGCGTGGTGGCCAAGGACTGGGCCAAGAAGTTCCCGCACGACGCATCGCCCACCACCTCGACCATGCTGTTCCTGGTGCGCAACGGAAACCCCAAGGGCATCAAGGACTGGGACGACCTGATCAAGCCCGGCGTGCAGGTCATCGTGGTCAACCCCAAGACCGGCGGCAACGGCCGCTACGCCTACCTGGCTGCCTGGGGCGCCGTGCGTGAAAAGGGCGGCACCGAAGCGCAGGCCGCCGAATTCGTGGGCAAGCTCTACAAGAACGTGCCCATCCTGGCCAAGGGCGGGCGCGATGCCACCGCCACGTTCCTGCAGCGCAACCAGGGCGATGTGCTGATCACCTTCGAATCCGAAGTGGTCTCCATCGACCGCGAGTTCGGCACCGGCAAGGTCGATGCCGTCTACCCGTCGGTCAGCGTGGTGGCCGAGAACCCCGTGGCCGTGGTTGAACGCACCGTGGCCAAGAAGGGCACGACCGCACTGGCCAAGGCCTACCTCGATTACCTGTACTCCGAAGAAGCCCAGGAGATCGCTGCCAAGCACGCCATCCGCCCACGTTCGGAAACCGTGCTCAAGAAGTACGCCGACACCTTCAAGCCCATCAAGCAGTTCACCGTGGCCAAGTACTTCGGCTCGCTCAGCGATGCCCAGAAGGTGCACTTCAACGACGGCGGCCAGTTCGACAAGCTCTACACGCCTGGCGCCAAGTAAACCATGACCGCTGCGACCTCCGTGGCCGCGCAGGGTGCCATCGCGTCCCCTGCGCCGGCCGGCCGGCGCACGTCCAAGCGGGTACTGCCCGGCTTTGGGCTCACGCTGGGCTATACGCTGTTCTACCTGAGCATCATCGTGCTGATCCCGCTGTCGGCACTGATCTTCAAGACCTTTTCGCTCACCTGGGAGCAGTTCTGGACGGCCATCAGCGCACCGCGCGTGGTGGCCTCGTACCGGCTGACCTTTGGTGCCTCGTTCATCGCGGCCATCGTCAACCTGTTCTTCGGCCTCTTGATCGCCTGGGTGCTGGTGCGCTACAAGTTTCCCGGCAAGAAGATCGTCGACGCGCTGGTGGACCTGCCTTTTGCGCTGCCCACGGCCGTGGCCGGCATCTCGCTGACGGCCCTTTTGGCCGGCAACGGCTGGGTGGGGCAGTACCTGGAGCCGCTGGGTATCCAGCTGGCCTTCAAGCCCGCGGGCATCGTGATCGCGCTGATCTTCATCGGCCTGCCCTTCGTGGTGCGCACGGTGCAGCCGGTGCTCGAAGACGCCGAGAAAGAGCTCGAAGAAGCCGCCACCTGCCTGGGCGCCACGCGCTGGCAGACCTTCACCAAGGTCATCCTGCCCTCCATCACCCCCGCGCTGCTCACCGGCTTTGCCATGGCGTTCGCGCGCGCGGTGGGCGAGTACGGCTCGGTCATCTTCATCGCCGGCAACATGCCCATGGTGTCTGAAATCACGCCGCTCATCATCATCGGCAAGCTCGAGCAGTACGACTACGCCGGTGCCACCGCCGTGGCGGTGGTGATGCTGGTGATCTCGTTCATCCTGCTCTTGGTCATCAATGCGCTGCAGGCCTGGCAGCGCCGCCACGCGGGAGCACCGGCATGAGCGCAACGACCAACTCCCGCACGGTGCGCCGTGCGCGCGCCGGCACCACCGAGGCGCCCTGGGTGCGCTACACCCTGATCACGGTGGCGCTGCTGTTCATGCTGCTGTTCCTGGTGCTGCCGCTGGCCGCGGTGTTCGCTGAGGCGCTGCGCAAGGGCTTTGGCGCCTACCTCGAAGGCCTGCGCGAGCCCGATGCCTGGGCCGCGATCAAGCTCACGCTGATCACGGCCCTCATCGCCGTGCCGCTGAACCTGGTGTTCGGCGTGGCCGCGGCCTGGTGCATCGCCAAGTACGAGTTCAAGGGCAAGGCCTTTCTCACCACGCTGGTGGACCTGCCGTTCTCGGTGTCCCCCGTGGTGGCCGGCCTGGTCTATGTGCTGGTGTTTGGCGCACAGGGCTGGTTCGGCCCCTGGCTGCAGGCGCATGACATCAAGATCATCTTTGCCGTGCCCGGCATCGTGCTGGCCACCGTGTTCGTGACCTTCCCCTTCATCGCGCGCGAGCTGATCCCGCTGATGCAGGCCCAGGGCAACGACGAAGAGCAGGCCGCCATCGTGCTTGGCGCCACCGGCTGGCAGACCTTCTGGTACGTGACCCTGCCCAATATCAAGTGGGGCCTGCTGTACGGCGTGATCCTGTGCAACGCACGCGCCATGGGCGAGTTCGGCGCGGTGTCGGTGGTCTCGGGCCACATCCGCGGCCAGACCAACACCATCCCGCTGCACGTGGAAATCCTCTACAACGAGTACCAGTCGGTCGCGGCCTTCGCCGCCGCCTCGCTGCTGGCCTTGCTGGCACTGGTCACCCTGGTCATCAAGTCGATCGCCGAATGGCGCAACGAGCAGGACATGAAGGCCGCGGCCGAGCTGCCGCCCGAGCGCCCCGCGCCCGCACCGTCTGCGCGCTGAAGCAAGAGAAAGCACACCATGAGTATCGAAATTCGCAACGTCAGCAAGCAGTTCGGCGACTTCCATGCGCTGCGCGACGTGAGCCTGGACATCGCCTCGGGCGAGCTGATCGCGCTGCTCGGCCCCTCGGGCTGCGGCAAGACCACGCTCTTGCGCATCATCGCCGGCCTGGAGACGGCCGACGTGGGCACCATCCACTTCTCGGGCGAGGACACGACCGACGTGCACGTGCGAGAGCGCAACGTGGGCTTCGTGTTCCAGCACTATGCGCTGTTCCGCCACATGACGGTGTTCGAGAACGTGGCCTTCGGCCTGCGCGTCAAGCCGCGCAGCGAGCGCCCGAGCGAGGCCCAGATCAAGAAGAAGGTGATGGACCTGCTCAAGCTGGTGCAGCTCGACTGGCTGGCCGAGCGCTACCCCTCGCAGTTGTCGGGCGGGCAGCGCCAGCGCATTGCGCTGGCCCGCGCCCTGGCGGTGGAGCCCAAGGTGCTGCTGCTCGACGAGCCTTTTGGCGCCCTGGACGCCAAGGTGCGCAAGGAACTGCGCCGCTGGCTGCGCCGCCTGCACGACGAACTGCACGTGACCAGCATTTTCGTGACCCACGACCAGGAAGAAGCCCTGGAAGTGGCCGACCGCGTGGTGGTCATCAACCAGGGCCGCATCGAACAGAGCGGCTCGCCCCAGCAGGTGTGGGACCACCCGGCCAGCCCGTTTGTCTACGGCTTCCTGGGCGATGTGAACCTGTTCCAGGGCCGCGCCCACGAGGGCCTGGTGCACCTGGAGGGCATGCAGATCGACTCGCCCGAGCATGCCGACACGCAGAACACCAAGGCCTTCGCCTATGTGCGCCCGCACGACCTCGACGTGCAGCGCTACTCGCCGGGCGAGGGCATCGACGCCTCGGGCCGCCCGCGCGGCATCGTGGCACAGTTGAGCCGCGCCATTGTGGTCGGCCCCATCGCGCGGCTGGAACTTATTCCGTCCGATGATCACAAACCAGCCGACAATTCGAGTTCCGAGACGCTGATCGAGGCCCAGATCCCCGCGCAGCAGTTCAAGGAGCTGGATTTCAAGGAAGGCGAGACGCTGGTGGTGACACCACGCCGCGCCAAGGTTTTTCTGGACCACGCCGCCAACATCTGACGCTTGCCTTGTGGCCCCTGTGGGCACCCGGGGCGAACCGGGTGCAGGGCGGCCACAAGGATAAGAATGATGGTGTTGAACTGGATAGACAATGCGCCGCGCCGCATCCTCGGGCTGATCAGCCTGGCCTGTGTGGGCATGCTGGCCTTTGGCATGTATCTGCAGCATGTGGTGGGGCTGGAGCCATGCCCCATGTGCATCGTGCAGCGCTATGCGCTGATCGGCGTGGCCATCTTCACGGGCCTGGCGGCCGCACGCGATTCGCGCGGCTGGTGGATGTCGCTGGCCGGTGTGGCCGTGCTCATCGCCGGCTTTGGTGCCTTCGTGGCCGCGCGCCAGAGCTGGCTGCAGTGGTACCCGCCCGAGATCGCCACCTGCGGGCGCGACTTCTACGGCATGATCGAGAACTACCCCATCAGCCGCGCCATCCCCATGATCTTCCGCGGCTCGGGCGACTGCACGGCCATCGACTGGACCTTCCTGGGCGGCTCCATCGCCAACTGGTCCTTCATCTGCTTCGTGGGCTTTGGCCTCGTGATGCTGGTGCTGCTGGCCCGCCACCTCAAGGGCGGCCGCCGCGGCGGGGCAGGGTACTCGATGGCTTGAAACCCGCTGGCCATCACGCAAAAGGCGCTCCGAGGAGCGCCTTTTTTGTTTGTGCGGGCGGCTGGCTTGTTCAAGCTTCAGGGCCTTCTCTTCGGCTTGCCCGTCTGGGGTCACCAACTGGACAACCTGTCCAGCAAGCCCGCGAGCGCGCCCCTATGATGCACCCGCTGGGCGCTGGTGGCGACGTTGCCATGCCAATGCGCCCACCTCGAATCGACCCTCCAGGCCCTACACCATGGCAACCCAAAAATCCAAATGGACCAATGACGATGACTACCCTGTCCGTGTGCTCAACCACTCGAGCAAGCTGAGGCTGGATCGCTTCCAAAGCGAGGACCTGGACCACATTGCAGGCTGCGATGATGTGGACATGCTGCGCCTGACCAACAGCAAGATGGCCGAGCCCGTGGATCTGGCACGCATAGCCCACGTCACCGGCCTGAGGACACTGTGGCTGGAAAATGTGAAGTTCACCAACCTCGCCGCTCTGCGCGCGCTGCCCCACCTGCGGACGCTGCGCATCGAGCGCTGCCGATTCTCTGATTCCGAGGCGCTCAATGGCTTTCAGGCGCTGACCCACCTCACTCTGCGGTACAACAAGAAGGCGGTGCTTCCTGCAGGGCTGGACCTGCCGCAGCTCCAGTCCCTGGAACTCTCGCGCAACGGCATCTCGGACCTGGGCTTCGTGCAGGGCTACGCTCAAAGCTATCCCGGACTGGTCAAGCTGGACCTCTCGGGCAACCCGCTCAGCGACCTGTCACCCCTGGTCGCGTGCACCCAGGTGACGGACCTGGACCTGAGCTTCAACGAGATCAGCGACTTGTCGCCGCTGGCGGCATGCCCTCAGATCGTGAAGCTGAACGTGGCGTACAACCCCATCAGCACGCTGGCGCCGCTGGCGGGCCGCAAGTTCGTTCACTTTCATGCCAGCGCGCCGCAGCTTGAGGAGCGGCTCGCCCTGAGGTTGGATCTGCCGCCCCAACCGCCCCCGGTACACAACGACGCAGAGGACGCAGAGGCCTTGCGTGTGGCTGGCCTGATACGGGCCAAGGACTGGCCTGCGGTCTACGCCATCACCGACCTGGCGCTGCTGGGCAAGGCCTTCTCCCGCTTTGTACTTGGGAACTTCGACGAAGAAACCCTGCGCGGCGCGCTGGCCCACCCGGCCGATGGCGCCTTCCACGCCATGGTGGCCAACGGTCTGCGTCCGTACCACGTAGATGAGATGAATTTGCTGATCGACGTGCTCAGCAGCTTCGGCGAGCGCGTCATCGCACCCATGACCGAGTGCTTTCACACGGCAATGGCGCAGCACCCTTTCATGCAGGAATTCGAGGTCGGCAAGCTCAAGGTCGAGCACTTCACGATCATGTACGTCCTGCGCAAGATGGCCAGCCCGGCTTGCACCGACCTCTTCCTCGCCTTCCTCAACGACCGGGAAAGGTTTTCGCTCGCCCACCTGGGCAACTACAAAGGCCTGCTCGACGTGGCCGGCAAGACCCAGTCATCGCAACTGGTGGAGCCCATCATGGACCTGCTGCGTTTTGAGCGGCAGATCATCGGCGGCGACCCCGCCTTCATGAAAAAGATATTCAAGGCCATCGGCCAACTGGGCAGCAAAAGCGATGCGGCCGTGCTGGCCAGCCGGTTCGACGCCGCCGCCGAAACCCGGCCGGAGGTGCTGCAAGCGTATGAGGCGGCGCTGGCGCGTTTGGAGAAGAAAAAGGCGTGATCCGATAGCCGCAGCCTGGCCGCCCACCGCAGATGCCTGTCGAGATGGAGAGCGGCCAGCTGCTTGCGCCTATTCCGCCTTGATCCCTGCGTCCTCGATCACCTTCTTCCAACGCGCCGCCTCCACCTTGGCGAAGGACATGGCCTCTTCGGCCGTGCCGCCGGCGGGCTTGATGCTCAGCTCAGCCAGCTTGTCGGTGGTCTGCTTTTCCTTGAGCACGGCGTTCAGCGAGGCATTGAGCTTGGCCACCACGTCCTTGGGCGTGCCCGCAGGCGCCAGCAGCGTGTACCAGACCACCAGCTCGAAGTCCTTGATGCCTTGCTCCGACGCCGTGGGCAGGTCGGGGAACATAGGCGAGCGCTGCTGCGTGGTGATGGCCAGGTTGCGCAGCTTGCCCGACTTGACCAGCGGCATGGCCTCGGGCGCCAGGATCAGCATGAACTGCACCTGCCCGGCCATGACATCCTGCACGGCCGGCGCGCCACCCTTGTAGGGCACGTGCAGGGCTTCGACGCCAGCGGCGCGCTTGAACAGCTCGGTCGCCAGGTGGTTGGGCGTGCCGTTGCCGGGCGAGGCATAGCTCTTGTCCGGGTTGGCCTTGAGGTAGCGCTGGAACTCGGGCAAGGTGTTGGCCGGTACGCCAGGGTTCACCACGATCATGGCCGGCACATCGGCCACGCGGCCAATGGCCGTCAGCTCTTTGGTCGCGTCGAACGACAGCTTGGGAAACAGCGTGGGGTTGATGGCCTGGGTGGTCATGGTCGACAACAGCAGGGTGTAGCCGTCGGCCGGGGCCTTGGCCACCAGGCCGGCGCCCACGGCTTCGGCCGCACCGGGCTTGTTGTCCACCACGACCGACTGGCCCAGGTTGTCGGCCAGGCGCTGCCCGATGAAGCGGGCCAGCACGTCCGTGGTGCCGCCGGGCGCATAGGGCACGACGATCTTGACGGGCTTGGTGGGGAAGTCGGCGCCGTGCGCGGGCAGGGCGGCTGCGCACAGCGCCGCCAGGGCCAGTGCGATCTGGGGGAACACTTTCTTCTTCATGGCTCTTGTCTCCTTGTGGTAATTGCTTTGATTTGCTTGGCTTGCTCTGCTTCAGGCGGCTCTTTCTTTTCCTTGCCGCACGATCTGGTCGATGAGCCGGTGCGTGGCCAGCGCCTCGGCGCCCGTCACCGTGGGCGGGCGGCCCTCGGCCACAGCGCCAAAGAAGTCGCGGTGCAGGGCGATGTGCGCATCGGGCGAAAAGTCCATGATCGAATCGCCGCTGCCTGACTTCGCCTCGCCTTCGACCGTTTCAGAGCGCCCGTCGTGGTACTGCACCCGCAGGGTGCCGCCTTCCAGCGTGGCCGTGGCATGGCGGCACACCAGCTCCAGCACCTCGGCCCGGCCCGGGTACATCGCGGTGGTAGCGACCAGCACACCCGGCGCGCCGTTGCCCAGGGTGAGCAGCGCGCTGGCAAAGTCTTCGGTCTCCATCTCATGGATGGCCGTGGTCGCAATCTGCGAGGCAACCACCGTGCGCACCCCCACCAGGCTGCGGAAAAGGTCGATCGCATGGATGGCCTGGGTCAGCAACACCCCCCCGCCATCGCGCGCCAGCGTGCCGCGCCCGGCCTTGGCGTAGTAGCCCTCTTGCGAGCGCCACCAGGGCACCTGCAGCACGGCGCTCTGCACAGCACCCAGCGTGCCAGCGTCCAGCAGTTGCTTCAGGCGCTGCGCGCCAGGCCGAAAGCGGTGCTGCAGCACCACGCCCAGGTGTACGCCCTGTGCCGTGGCCCGGCCCACCAGCTCCTCGGCCCGGGCCAGGGTCACGTCCAGCGGCTTTTCCACCAGGGTGTGCTTGCCGGCTGCGAGTGCGGCCGCAGCAATCTCCAGGTGCGTATAGGCCGGCGTCGCCACGATGACGGCCTCCACCAGCGGGTCGGCCAGAATCTCCTGCAGGTCGGCCGTCACCCGCGTGGTGGGCGGCACCGCCGCCCGGGCCTTGTCGGGGTTGCTGCGGGCCAGGGCCCAGCGCAGGTCCACGCGGTCGGCCAGCGTGGCCAGGCTCTGCAGGTGCGGCTCGGACCCCGGGCCCACGCCCAGCAGGGCAATGCCCAGTTTCTTGGTGCTTGTCGTCATGCGGCGGCCCCCTTCCGGGTGGCCAAGGCATCGGCCTCCAGCGCCAGCCGGCTCACGGCAAACACATGGTCCTGCGGCACGGCCTTGTCCGTGCGGTTCTGCACATCGGCCACCAGATCGCGGAAGAAGGTGATGGGCTCCCGGCTGCAGTCGATGTGCCGCGTGCCGGTGCGGTCGCACAGAAACAGGTGCTCGCCGCCAGCGCGCCCTTCGATGTCCACATACTTGCGGATCTCGATGGAACCCTCGGTGCCGCCAATGAACAGGCGCCCATCGCCCCAGGTGGGCAGCCCATCCGGCGTGAACCAGTCCACGCGGATATAGCCGCGCGCCGCATTGCTGCGCGAGGCCAGCGCAATCTCGCCAAAGTCCTGAAAACTGGCCGCCGTGGCCTGCCCGATGTGCGAGTGCACGGCATGGGCCACCGTGGCATCGGTCGAGCCCGTGAGCACCAAAAACTGGTCGATCTGGTGCGAGGCAATGTCCACCAGAATGCCGCCGTAGGTCGCCTTGTCGAAGAACCAGGCCGGCCGCGTGGCCGCGTTCAGCCGGTGCGGGCCCATGCTCAGGGTGTGGAACACCTGGCCCAGCGCGCCTTGCTGCACCAGCTTGTGCGCCATGGCCACCGAGGGCACGATGTGCCGCTCCGAAAAGCAGATCGCAAACAGGCGCCCCGTCTCGCGCACCGCCGCCTGCACAGCCGCCAGTTGATCGAAGCTGGTCACGCCCGGCTTGTCGGTCAGCACATCCTTGCCGCGCCGCATGGCCTCCACCGCCAGTGGGGCGCGCAGCGAGGGCACATCCGCCGTCACGATCAACTGGACGGAATCGTCATCGAGCAACGCCTCAGCCGAATCCACCGCCTTCAGGGTTGGAAAGCGCGATTGCACGCCCTGCAGCACCAGCGGATCAGAGCGCGACGTGGCATACCCGGCGCAGGTGGCACCTGCGTCCAGCAGGCCCTGGATGAGGTGGTACACATGGCGGTGCTCGATACCCACCACGCCAAAGCGGACCGTCATGGCGCCACCTCGGGCAGGGTTTCAAACGGGCCGCGGGTCACGAACGACCCGCCCTGAAAGCGCGCCTCCGGCGAGCCGGGCAGGGCGGCCGGCAGCGCGCTGGAGCCCTCGAACGACGCAGACGTGTCCTGCGGCTCAAACCCCAGGCGCGCCGCCTTGGCATTGCTCCACCACACCGAGGGGTTGGCCGACATGCCGTAGGCGATCAAGTGCCCCACCTCCGGCGCCAGCAGCGAGCGGCCGACCAGCGCCTCCAGGTCGCCAAAGCTCAGCCAGGTCGACAGCATGCGCTGGTCCTTGGGCGCGGCATAGGCGCTGCCGATGCGCAGGCACACCGTCTCAATGCCATAGCGGTCAAAGTAAAAGCGCGACAGGTCTTCGCCGAAGGCCTTGGAGATGCCGTAGTAGCCATCGGGCCGGCGCTCGCAGTCGGTCTGCAGATGCTCGCTCTGCGGGTGGAAGCCCACCACATGGTTCGAGCTGGCAAACACCACCCGCTTCACGCCATGCCGGCGCGCGCCTTCGTACAGGTGAAAGGTACCGCGGATGTTCGACTCGATGATCTCCTCGAACGGCCGCTCCACCGAAATGCCGCCCAGGTGCACGATGGCATCGCAGCCTGCCACCAGCGCATCGGTGCCCGCCTTGTCGGCCAGGTCGCAGACAACGACCTCATCGTTGCCTGACGCCTCCTCCATGGGCTGGATATCTGAAACCCGCAGGACCGAGGCATGGCCCCGCATGGCCGGCCGCAGCACGCGGCCGAGCGCGCCGGCTGCGCCCGTCAACAGCAGGCGCTTGAATGGACGTGAACTCAATGTTGTCTCCGTGTTCTTGTGTGACCTGCATCGCAGTGTTCACCGACACACGAGAAACGTCCATTCCCAATTTCGTTGAACTCCATACCTTTTCGGTAAGGAGTTTTCTAAGGGTCAATCTGCGCCAGCGGCGCTATAAGTTCGCACCGTTTCCAGCATGCGTGCGAGCAACGGCGATGCCTCGTCCTTGCGGTAAAAGCAGTACAGGTCCATGGTCGCTTCGCCCCGCGCCGCCACCAGCGGCACATAGCGCACGCCAGGGAACTGCACGCTCAGCATGGAGTAGGGCACCACCGTCAGGCAGTTGCTGAAGGCGGTCAGCATCGTGGCCATGACCACATCGCTGGTCTGCGTGGCGATCTGCGGCTCAAAGCCTTCCTCAGCGCACAGCCGCAGCAGCGTGGCCGTGGCCGAAGGGGACGAGCCCACCGCCAGCGCGTGGTTGCGCAGCAGGGACACAGGCACCTTCTTGCGCCGCGCCAGCGGATGATTGTCTGACATGGCCACCCACAGCGGCTCGCTGGCCACACGCTCCACCTGCAGGTCACTGTCGGCCGGTAACAACCGCTCGAACACGATCAGCACCCGGCCCTGCCGCAGGGCAGTCACCTGCTGCGGCGTCTGCGCGTGGTACAGCGCAATCTCCACATCAGGGTTCTCGCGCGAGAAACGTGCAAGGATGTTCGGCACGATACCGAAGATCGCCGAGCCATACACCCCCACATCCAGCCGCCCCAGCTTGCCGCGCGCCGCCCGGTGCGCCCGGTCCGCCGCCTGGTCCACCATGCCGAAGATGGCTTTGGCATCGCGCAGCAGGGTCTCGCCCGCGTGGGTCAGCACCATGCCGCGCGGGGTGCGCTCGAAGAGCTGGGCGCCGACTTCGGCCTCCAGGGCCTTGATCTGGCGGGTGAGCGGCGGTTGGGAGAGGTGCAGGCGCTCGGCGGCACGGCCGAGGTGGCGTTCTTCCGCTACGGCTACGAAATAAGTCAGGCGGCGGAGGTCCATGGGCGTTAACTCGGCAAGACGTCAAAGCATGGCGGCTTCACGGTAGTGCTAGTCACCACGGCGCTCATAGAAAAGGACTTGGTATTCGCGCAGATCATCCGATGAGCCTTCGATGAACTCCACCGCAAATTTCCGGCCAGGGAAGTCGATTTCCAGTTTCGCAGCCCATGAGGCCTGAAGCGTTTTACCCAGGAACTTCAACTGAGTCTCTGTTGCCTCCGACCAGATGCCTGGATGCTGAATGTCAAGAAGATGAAGGTGGTTGATTGTGGCCTCGACCGCTCTTTCGTGGCGGGCCGTGTGGGCCAGCCAATCCTCCACATCTGACTCGGTGACGCCCTCCAGGAACACCATTCCCCGCACCTCCACGAACCTTGGCCAAACAAGGCTTGCATATCCAACTGCGTGCGAGAAGGTGCCCATGCAACTGGCCCACCCTTCCGGGGACTGCTCGCCTCCATTGTGGGCATCCCACTCTTTCAGTTCTGGGACCAATTCATAGCGATTCATAACTTAGTGGTTCATTTCAGCTGTTGGCAACTGGACGAATATGCCATCTTCCAGCAGGAAGACATTGCGTTGCATAGCGCAATCTCCACACCCGGGTTCTCGCGCGAAAAGCGCGCCAGGATGCTTGGCACGATATCAAAGATCACCGAGCCATACACCCCCACATCCAGCCGCCCCAGCTTGCCGCGCCCCGCCCGGTGCGCCCGGTCCGCCGCCTGGTCCGCCATGCCGAAGATGGCTTTGGCATCGCGCAGCAGGGTCTCACCCGCATGGGTCAACACCATGCCACGGGGCGTGCGCTCACGGAACTGCGCGCCGACTTCGGCCTCCAGAGCCTTGATCTGGCGGGTGAACGGGGGTTGGGACAGGTGCAGGCGCTCGGTGGCACGGCCGAGGTGGCGCTCTTCCGCTACGGCTACGAAATAGATCGGCGGAGGTCCATAGGGAATACAAGCGGCAAGATGTTGCCACATTCTCACACCAAGAAAAAGCGCTATCTCTTTGACGTGGAACATTGTGCCTTGATAGCGGATTACTACTCGTAGGGCGCGACTCGGCTACAGTGATATACGACGAAGATCGTCAGCTCAGCCCGGCAATAACATCGTTTATAAGTCAACAAGCTACGATGCTATACGCTGAAATTCCGATGTGTTGGAGGGCCCCATCATCTACAGCAGCGACGCCTACTCATGGTCGAGACTGGCTCCATCAGCGGTGGCATTCCGATGATTCTTGTTAGGCTGGGTGATATAAATTTCAGTGCGCCAGTTGCACTTGACTGCGCAGGCAGTTGCTACATAAATTTTTGCCCTTCAGGCATAGTATCATTCCCTTCTGAAAAGTGATATCTTGGTCGGTTGACTGTTGCGCTGATTTATTTCAATAGCCTGGAAGGCCAGGCTTGTCCGTTAGTGGGTTTTCGCTTAACTGCAATTTTCAATAAATGTAGTTGAGGAGAAATTTTAATTTCCTGGATGTACTCTATGCAATTTTTTGAAAAAATAAGAATATTCATTGTTGATTTTATGTCGATTTCATTAAGAATCCGACTTTTAATTGGAATTTTCTTTGCAGCGCTCGGTAGTTCAACGCTCATTGGATTCGTGGCAGAACTTGGCGCCGCTAATTATGCTCTTGCCTACGGTGCGCGCCTCCCGACAGAGGGCGTCCCCTATTTGAGGCATGCTGCAGCGGCCATTAGCCTTTCTGTATTTTTGATTGCATTTGCAATACTTGGCTTGTTAAATATAATGATCGTAATCTCTATTCGGCAGTTCATGTCCATGTCCATGTCCATGCCTGCGGATGATTCACGAGCAAATTGGGAATCTATGGGTGGAATTCCTTTGAAGATTTATATAATCAAAGGGGCGATTCCGGCATTTGCGGCAACGCAAGGGTTGACGCAATTTTTTTATCTTTTTGCTCCGTTAAAATCCATTTCTCAATGGATCCTTCCCGCATTCTCTCTTGCTGCAACGCTGATGGTTCTCTTTTTGGCTAGAAAGCCGAATTTGGTAAAGTGGCTGGTTGTTTTTGTATTCACGATTTCGGTTGGTGCCTTTTTTGCATTTGCTTTTACCCCTTCCCTATACGGCCAAGCGCTTGGGTTCGCACGATTGGGTGGTGGCGTCCCCATTCGACTGGAAATTAACTGCGAAAGCAAGTCGAAATGTGATTCTGAGGTGGTTGGCAATCTATTTTTGAGGACAACTGAATCTTTTTTGCTGCGCGACGCGAAGACTCAAGAATATAGGGAAATTCCAAATCGACTGGTCGATTCAGTGCGATACGTTGGGGTTGAGAGATGGGGAACAAAATGAACACCTTTTCAAGCCTAATCGCTATGTATATGAAACCACCCGGTTTCGCTACTTGAAGGCCCACCTTGGGTTCGAAGCAGGAGTACCGCGCCACCTGCGAAAAAGCGCTTCTCAGAGCGCCTTTCTTTCATGCAAGCCGGTAGGTTACCGCTCAAACGCCGCCTGCAACTCCGCCTTGCTGGCCTTCCACTGGTGCAGCATCAGCATGAGCAACTGCCGCGTCTTCTAGGGATTCAGCTCGCCCGCCAGCACCGCACTAGCCTCGAAAGTTGCCTTGCCGCCGCCCTGAAAGCCATACAGCGGGTAGGTGCGGCCTTGTGCACGCGGGTGGAGATGACCACCTGCACGCCCTTGGACAGGGCGTACTTCACTGCCTCGAACATCGAGATATTCATGTTGCCCATGCCCACGGCTTGCACCACGATGCCCTTGGCGCACTGGTCCACGGCTTAAAGCGGCTAACAGGGGTAACCTCGGTTTTCGTGCAAATCCAGAATTCGATTGCCCGAATTTCTTTGGCGACAACTACTTAGCGTTTCGAAGATGACTTTTCCGAGGCATGAAATCTTCAAGGCGTTTGCCCTGCTCCAATGCTTCGCTCAACCACTTGGGACGGCGGCCCTTACCCGCCCATGTGTTGCCCAGTGCGTCTCGATACATGCTCGCCTCGCCACTTGACGGTGGATCTACTCGAGACATCTTTCGAATAGCCACTCTGGATTCAGACGTACTTGTGTCAAACAAGTCGTCAGGCACGAGTTCAAACCTGGCGATCACCGCTTTTATCAGCGGAATGATCTCCTCGGCTTCATGGACCTCATTCATCGCTTCTTCGAGGCGCTTCTTCATCTGGGTGAGTGTCTTGGGCAACGCTATCTCCGTATCGAGTGCTTGGGCACAATTTTGCTCATCTGGACGCTCATTGTTTCCAGGCAGGTACCGCGCTTCGTCACCGAACCGCCTGCTGATTGAGGCTCAAATAGCCATCCGCAAGGGGGTTATTTGACCTGCGTTTCGAGGTCGGAATACAGGGTGGGTAATAGCATTGCCCATTCCAGGAGTTAGTCCTCTTCGTCGCCAGCTGGGAAGGCATCAGTCGGCGCTCCAAATGCCTGTGCAGGGCATCGTTGAGATGCCTTTCGCGCTTCATGAAGTCAACTGGTGCTCCCCAATTGGGAACTTGGGGAGCCATGATTTTGGCAGGGGCTCCGGTTACTTGTGGACCAGCATGATGATTGCAGCGAACCAAGGCAGAATGGCCAGAAACGACCACAGCATCCCGTGTCGGACCCAGCGAAACTTCTCGCAGGCAATTTGAGCGTTGCGGTGAATTTGAGATGTCCAATCCGTGAGAAGTGCGTCAATGGAAGCACCTTTAAAGCTGTTGATGTAGTCGGCCTCCTCAGTTTTTCCTACGCGCCCAAAGAAAAGCAAGGATGCAGCGGGCCCGCTAACGCGAGGCAGAACTGCAAAAGCTGCGCAAACCAGACCGATACCCAAGCAAAGTGCCGCCCCCAGGGTGAGCAAATAGGCCCACTGCGTGCGCATAGCCACATCAGCCGTGCTGAAAGCTGCCCCTAGTCCTCCCAGCATAGCGGTGTCGATGGCGACGATGACGCCCACTTTTACTTCGGCGGCTGCAACCCATCCAAGATTGCGCTCCAATACCCACTGCGCCGTTTGCAGGCGCTCATTTTCTGTACTCACGTTGATCTCCTCGAAATTCTCTGCGAAAGCGTTTGACCGACGTGACAGCCCCTTGATCATGCTGCAAGGATCGCCCTAGCCCCGTTCTGCTGAAATCCACCTCTTCTTGAACAGATACACCGTCGGGTGCACCTAGCCTGACGCGAATCGGTGCGTGCGCTCTACGAAAGGCATGGGTGGACCCCACCAGCCGGCCGCTCCCGCCAAGCTTGACGATCAGCAGCACGAGAAATGTCGAAGTCTGTTCAGGATCATGCATTTCCAAATGCATGTTCCACACGTCAGGTGGACTCGGCAACGCCAAAAAGCTGGGATGGGAGTGCCACTCGCCGAGATAGTTGAATCGCTCAGGATTGTTCCCTGTGAGCATGCGGAAGCGCCGCATGAACCTGCGATGCTGCAACGGATCGCGCACAAACGACGTCGGGGTGCCATCGCGCTGCACGGAAAGATCTCTGACGAGAAACTGGCCGTCCGCAATCTGCTCAGCGGCCATCACGCCACCGATTTCGTTGCGTCCCGCAGCTTTTAACTCCCTTTTGAGCTTGCGCACGCATCTGGCGCTAAGAATGATGTCGATCATTGTTCAGACGGAGGCACAAGGTCTGGCAGAACTGTGGCAGCCGTCGAAAGGAAGGCGCCAATCGCTCCCAAAGCTGGTGGCGGCTTAAGCTTAATTGGGAATGTTTGAAATGGCTCTGCGAAGATCCACTCTGCGCGCAACCCGATGACATAAGCCGAATACGGATAGTCCGATTCGTTGGCGGGAAGCATTGCATCAAGAGCCATGCGCGCCAAATGGGCGGCGATGACCGACACATCCGCATCATCAGCAATCATGCTCGGCTGGTTGTCAGGCTCAACTCCATAGTCAATGTCACTGTCCTTGGGCGGCTTTGGAAACTCGGGATTGGTCATCCAAGTATAGATTTCATGCCGCACATCAAGTGCATCTGCTTCAAGGCCAGGCCGACTACGCGCAACGTAGCCGCCATATCCTCCGCCGAACACGCGCCCCCACACCATTGGGATGTCATCCATCGTCGCAACCTGGGCGGCCATACCGAAACCTTGGCCACTGGCTGTGGTCTCGACAATCAAATCGCACTCGGCCAGCTTGCTCAGGCAAGTAACAAGGTTTGCCGTGGAAAACTGGCCTCCAAGATGGCCAATCCAACCATCAACTTTGATCTCCGGATTGATCGCTTGCAGCCTCTCTGTCACACCATCCACTTTGTGCGCACCAACTGCCGTCCAGTCGAGATCGTTGCGCACAATGTTGGCGATCTTCATTACATCGCCATCTACGAGGTAGAAGTCCGTGACGCCGGCACGAGCGAGACTAGCAGCGACCTTGCTTCCCATTGAGCCGCAGCCTACGATGGCCACACGCTTGCCAGCCATCGCAGTGTTCCGAGCTGGCGCTCGTTGTTGGTAGTCCATAGGAACCTTGGCTAAGTCGTAGGCCTTTTCTCCCAGCCATTTGGCGAGCACTTGTCCATCCAGGAGGCCGATGGCGACACCGTATCCTGAATACGCAATCGAAGAAAACCGCGCCCAAACCTCGTCAGGGGAGAGCTTCTTGTCAAGCAGTGCGAGGTGGCGCGCATCGCCTTTCTGGAGCACAGCGACTCTCGCCAGCCGATTCGCCTTGGCTCGTAAACGCGAGGGGATTCCCTCATCTACCCAAGCGTTGTGTTCGGCAGATCCGACCAGGCCGACTGCGAAATGCACTACGCAGTTTTCGTGATCGACAGCCGTGAGGTCCATGCCATGTACATCTCCTCCTCGCCGGATCACTTCAGCAATCATTGCGTCGCTGATGACAAGACGCGCAGCTTTGAAATGCAGTAATTGCGCCGGTGTGACGTGATGGGTTGTTGGCACCCGCATTGCATTGCCGACATCATCGACCTGCGCTTCGGTACCAAGCAGATTGCGTGCGCTGATCAGCATGTCAGCCCCATTGAAGTCTGTGTGCCAGTTGTCCGCACGCATCTCCAAACACAGCTCACCACTCGGCCACTGGTGGATTGACCAACGCTCTCCCTCCGCCCGAGGTAACACCTGTATCGGGCAGAAGGGATAGACAAACGGATAGACGAGTCTGACTTCTCGCAGCCAGCCGCCCGCTTCAAAATCGACCTCAGCCGATACCGTCCCTGCCGACTCATCGACCGCCCAAACTACTCGCTTTACCCATCCTTGAGGGAGCAGATTCTCAAGGGCTTCCTGTTCGTGCACAAGACGGTCAGGAAACCGCTGAAACCAGTTCAAGCAAAGCCTCGCTGGCTATTGGAGGGCTGCGCTGCGACCTTGCCAAAGGCGAAGCCAGCCGCTGCTGCTGTGGCCGTGGCGGGCTGCAGAAGCCCACCACTGAGTGTGGCGGCCTTCTTCGCTTCGGTTTTGGGGTTGAGCGCCTCTTCTGCCGCGACATAGTCGAAGTCGGCGCGGCGCCGGTCGGCACCGAAAAGCGTCTGGAACTGCTCAGGAGCATGTTTGTAGAGTTCGGGACCCATGGCTGTCTGGCGGCCATTGCAGCGCTTCTGCTCCCCCTCGGAGGCAAGCACTGAGCGGCTGATGCAGCAACGAGTACGCTCACCTTTGATGCCAAGGCGGGTGACCGAGATAACGCCGTGCTCCACGCCGATCGCCAACCCAAGATCGCCCGCGTCGATTTCTGCCGCCTTGAGCTCACTCATCGCCAGATTGAAGCTGCTACGCATTGCCGCGGCGCACAGCAGAGCGTTCTTGGCTGTCTCGGCGTCGTCGGTGGTTTGGGCAGTACCCTCAACCAGGACGCCGTGTATGCAGTCTCCGATGAAGCGGATCTTGCGGCCCGCGAAATCGTCATAGAGTACCGAATCGAGCTCGCCGCGCAGTACGTGGAGTGTCTTGACCACACTTGCTGCACTTTCATCGTCTTCAATTCGATCTGTGATGTAGCGCGTGAAGTTGTCGATGTCGGCGTAGACGGACGCGCTTTCCTGGCGACGCGAGTTGCCAGGCGTCAGCTTCTCCAGGTCGATATCCTTGAACGGTGGAGTATGGCGAGAGAAGTCAAACGACCCGATCGGATTGTTCGCCAGATCAGCCTCCCAGCTTTTGACAACGCTGCTGACGGTCACAGGAAGGTCTGCTGCCTTCTGTGCTTCTTCGATCTGGGCTTGGGTCACTTCCGTCTCGTCCATATCGATGACTTCGTCCCACCCGAGTACCGCACGGGCAGTGTTGGTCATGTAGATACCCTCAACATCGCCCCCAGCTCGCTTGGCAGCCTGATTGGCGGGATCGCCGAGAAACAGCGGCTCGCGGCTTGACCGCCGGCCATTGTTTACAGCCAGGGCCTTGCCGGAGTCAATGCCGACACGCGTCTTTGCCGCAGGCAATGGGTCGTCACCACCTTCACCGGTCTTGGTCAGCACATCACGGATCAATTGAGCCGTGGCCACCGCCTTGAGGATGCGCGCTTTCTCATCCCCGTAGGGCTTGGCGAACACGGCGTGCAATCGCTGGTTGTGGAAATCGATCTCGATTGCATCAACATCCGCCAGAATGTCGCGTACAGCGCGGTAGTGCAAGTTCAGAAACCTGAGCGTACGGCGATGGCTTGTGGTGCCCTCGTAGTCCGTGACATTGAGCATGTCACCGATGTTCAGGATGTCGATGTACAGGTGGACACCATCCACTCGATAGGCAACCCCATTTGCGATCCCCTGCAGGTCAGTGGTTCGCACGTACTCCTTGATGGTCACCGTACTGACTTCGGCCAATCGCGCTGTGATGCGCTTTTTCGCCGCAGCTTCGCTCCAACTCCGTTTCGCCATACTCGCTCCAACTGGTTGAATTTTCCCCGGGGCACTTGGCGCCAGGTAGCTCTCCTCAGCAGCGCAAATCAGGGCCGAGTCTGAGAATTCAAGCCACCAGCGCGGACAAAGCGCGGGGAGGCAGTCTCTGGGGAGAACGCGAGCCATCATCGCGCTCGCTTTGGTTATCGCCCCACTGTTGCCTGCGGCAGCCCTAAACCTCAGTTTTCCTTCATCGCTTGGGCCCGATTGGATCAAATTTCCAAGAGATGCGCAAAACGATAACAACGCTACCTATAGTGTTTTCGTGATTGAAGAACACTACATATAGTGTTTTTATGGTTTTCGGATTGAAGAGGTCCGGGTCCCGGCAGTCGTCTCCAGCAATGAGCGAACTGGAATGTGGGGTCGATCATTTGCCTGGGGGAGATCGAAGCGCGTCCAGGCGATTCATCAACTCTGTCGTGAGTTGCTGACGAGCGGCATCTGCTGCGACGGTTGCTGAAAGCTGTCGCTCCAGCTCCAGATTGCGCTGAGTGGCCTGGAGCAGATCGGCCTGCAAACCTCTTCTGGCGTCGTTGCCGGATCTTGTCGTACTACCCGTACTGCCTGCGACGCAGTGCCTAGCCAGAACCGCTTCGCTGAGTTTTGTTAGCCGCTCTCAGCGCAGCAGCGATCCATCCGCGCCGCCAAACATTGCCAGGATCTCCACGCGGGGCGCGGCAGAACACCGCCTTGTCGTCCCACACCTCACCCAGAAAGCCGAAGTCGCCGACTTGAAGGTCTCCACATTGCCGGTGTGCGTCTTGGTCATGCTGCGCGCGGCGTTGGGCTAATTGTTCGGACTGTAGACCCGTCAGCGCTTGGCCGAGAGCGGCGCCTTGCAGATGCCCCCCTGGCGCGGCGGCGGTGCCTGGCACGCCAGCACCATGCGCGCCGAAAAGCTGCCATTGCCCACGCCGCTGGACGAGCCGCGCAGCCAGGGGGCTTGCTCGCGTACGCGGGCCAGTGCGGCCCTGGCATCGGCGTCGCTGGCACGGCCTTCGAGCAGCACCACGCCGCCCTCGCGCAACTGCAGCCGGGTCAGGTCCACCTGGGGGCCCAGCAGGGGCAGCAATTCGCCCCGGATCTGCTCCTCGGTGTAGGCGGCACTGCTGTTGCCGCTGCCGTTGCCCGGCAGGCAGATGCTGGGCTCGCCGGGGGCCTGGCAGGCCAGGTCGAACAGCACGCGAAAGGCCACCTGCGTACCCTGCGGGCGGGTGTAGCCAACCTGGGCATAGACCACGTCGGGCGAGCGGCCCAGCGACTGCACCAGCGTGCGCACGGTCGCCACATCGGGGGCCGTGCCCTCCATTGCACCACCGGCTTTGTGCAGGTCCACGGAGGCCAGTTCCACACCGGGCGGCAGGTAGGGCCGAAAGCCGTCGGCCACCAGCTGGCGCGGTGCGGTAGCCACCGGTGGGCCGGGCACCAGCGCTGCGGGCCCGGGGGATGATGGCAGTGCTGGCGAGGGCCCAGCGCGGCCCAGCACCTCGTTGCGCAGGGCCAAGGCCTCGCGGCGGATCTCTGGCGTCAGCGCCATGGGGTGCACGCGGCTGGCGGGTATGTTCAGCGCGTCCTGCGGGCCGTCGATCCAGATCGGGTACAGATCGGCCAGGTTGCCGGGGGCCCGGGCGGGCTGGTAGTAGCCTGCCTTGGTGTCCGGGCCAATGCGGATGGAGTAGCGCGCCCCGGGGGTCAGGCTGCTCACGCCGATGTGCCGGGCGTTCACTTCGTGGAACAGCATGGCAGTGCTGCGTCGGTTACTGGTGAGCTTCAGCCACTGCACCTGGCCGGTGCCGCCAGCAATTGCACCGGCGTTGGATTCCACGCTCAGCAAGCCCATCTTCACGTCCTGGAACCACACGCGCAGCTGCGAGCTGGGGTTCAAGAAGACCCGCATCGCCGGCTGCTCCACCCGGTCGAACAGGTAGGTGGCACCGTCGCCACTGAGGAGAAAATAGTCCGCCGTGGCCACCTGCAGCGTGAAGCAGGGCGCGCCGCGGCCCTGTTGCTGCTGCTGCTGCGCACCGCCGCGCATGCGCAGCACCACATCGCGCGGCACGGTCTTGTCGCCCGGTATGTAGTTGTCCTCGCCCACGTCCACCTTGTCGCGCGGGCCGATCAGCCGGTTGTCTGGCCCCGAGATCACGCGCACCGTGCAGCCCTCGGCCACGATGCGCACCTGCCGCAGGTTGCCCAGTTGCCCCGAAGCGGGGTCCCACGCCCGGTCGCGCGACTCGCGCACCAGGCGCGACTTTTCGATCAGGGTGTCCGGCATGTCGGGCAAAGGTGCCGCCGTGGCGGCCAGGCCGGAGCCCAGGGCCAGAGCAGTCAGGCCGGCACGCAGGTAGGAGGGCGAAACCATGCAGGCATTGTGTGCCGTTATCGGGTATTCAGGCTGCGCTGGCGGGCCGCTCGGCGCCTTCGGGGTGCGGAAACACCACACCCTGGGTGCCATCCACCCAAGCGTCAAACTTGGGCATCACGCCCTCGAACAAAGCACTGGCCTGCCACTGTGCCAGCCAAGCCTGCAGCTTGGGCCAGGGCTGCGCCACCCACCAGTCGGCATCGATGCCCGCAAACTGCCGCACAAAGGGCGCAATCGCCATGTCGGCCAGCGCCGCATGGTCCCCAAACAGGAACGGCTGGCCCGTCAGCCGCGCCTCCAGCCCCTGCAGCCAGTCCACGGCCTGCACCCGCGCCTGGGCGCCATCGGCCTCGGGGTAGCGGCTCGGGTACTTGCACTGGTCCAGAGCCTGCTTGAAGGGGCCGTCGCACTCGGCGATCAGCGCCAGCATGGCGGCCTCGTCGCCCTGGCCGGGGCGCAGCCAGCCGGCGGGGTCGTTCTGGGCCAGGGCCCAGCGCATGATGTCCAGGCTTTGCTCCAGCACCGTGCCATCGGGCAGCACCAGCACGGGCACCGTGGCCTTGGGCGATGCCTGCAGCAGGCCCTGGGGCTTGGCGCGCAGCACCACCTCGCGCAGCTCGCAGACCTGGCCGCTCACGGCCAGGGCCAGGCGGGCGCGCATGGCATAAGGGCAGCGGCGGAAGGAGTAGAGGACGGGGAGGGCGGTTGTGCTGCTCATGCAGGGTCGTCCTCCGCCCTGCTGCGGGCTGGCGTGCCGGGCTGGCGGGCGCCGATGTGTTCCTCACCGCGCGCCTTGGCCAGTTGCATCTGCCGCTCGCGCTCGGCCAGGGCCTGTTCCTGCTCGGGCGTGCGGGTGCCGTGGCAATACGGGCAGCTCACGCCGGCCACATAGTGGGGCGAGGCCAGTTCGGCCGCGCCCAGCGGCATGCGGCACGAACGGCACAGCTGGTGGTGGCCGGGCGCCAGGCCGTGGCCTACCGACACGCGCTCGTCGAAGACAAAGCAGTCGCCATGCCACAGGCTGTCTTCCTCGGGCACGGTCTCCAGGTATTTGAGGATGCCGCCTTCGAGGTGGTAGACCTCGTCGAAACCCTGGGACTTGAGCAGCGCAGTCGATTTTTCGCAGCGGATGCCACCGGTGCAGAACATGGCCACGCGGGGCTTGCCGGCCAGGGCGCCGCCGGGTTGGGACTGCGCCTCCACCCAGGCCGGAAACTCGGCAAAGCTCTTGGTGTGCGGGTTTATGGCGCGCTCGAACGTGCCTATGCCCACCTCGTAGTCGTTGCGCGTGTCCACCACCACCACGGCGGGGTCGGCGATCAGGGCGTTCCAGTGCTCGGGCTTGACGTAGGTGCCGGCGTTGCGCGCGGGGTTCAGGCCAGGCACGCCCAAGGTGACGATTTCGCGCTTGAGGCGCACGCGCATGCGGTAGAAGGGCTGGCGCTCGCCCAGGGCCTCCTTGTGCTGCAGGGCGGCAAAGCGCGCATCGCTGCGCAGCCAGGCCAGCACGGCCTGCACGCCCTCGGGCGGGCCGGCGATGGTGCCGTTGATGCCTTCGGGCGCCAGCAGCAGCATGCCGCGCACGCTGTGGGCATCGCACAACGCCTGCAGTGGGTCGCGCAGGTCCGCAAAGTCCGGCAGGTCAACGAACTGGTAGAGGGCGGCGGTAAGGAAGCGGGGCGTGACGGACTGCACGGAGCGGCTTGTAAAACTGGACAGAAAGGGCTGATGATAGCGGTCACTTTTGGTTACGATGGGTGGTCGCCAACGTTGCAGCCAGGGTCGCTTCATGAGCAAGGAATCCACCGTCCACCTTTTTCGCCGGCTTGAGCAGCTCAACGGCATTGGTGCGGCGCTTTCGCGCGAGCGCGACATCGACCGGTTGCTGGAGAACATTCTGGAGGCCGCCAAGGCCATCACCGGGGCCGATGGCGGCACCCTGTACAGCGTGACGGAGGAGGGCGATGCGCTGAAGTTCGAGATCGTGCGCACCGATTCGCTCGACATCCGCCTGGGCGGCACCACGGGGCGGCCCATTGATTTTCCGCAGCTGCCGCTGCGCAATGCCGACGGCTCGCCCAACGATTCGCTGGTGGCGGCTTACGCTGCCATCCACGACCGCACGGTGAACGTGGGCGACGCCTACAGCGAAGAGGGCTTCGACTTCTCGGGCACGCGCCTGTTCGACCAGCGCACGGGCTACCGCTCCAAGTCGTTTCTCACGGTGCCCATGCGCAACCATGACCGCGAGCTCATCGGCGTGCTGCAGCTCATCAACGCGCGCGACCCCGAGACGGGCGAAGTGACCGAATTCTCCACGGCCGACCAGAGCCTGGCCGAGTCGCTGGCCTCGCAGGCGGCCATTGCGCTGACCAACCGGCTGCTCATTACCCAGCTCGAACGCCTGTTCGAGTCGTTCGTGAACCTGATCAACCTGGCCATCGACGAAAAGTCGCCCTACACCGGCGGCCACTGCCAGCGCGTGCCGGCCCTGACCATGATGCTGGCCGAGGCCGTGAACGCCACGCAGGAAGGGCCGCTGGCGGGTTTCACCATGACCGAGCGCGACCGCTACGAGCTCAAGATGGCAGGCCTGCTGCACGACTGCGGCAAGATCACCACGCCTGTGCACGTGGTGGACAAGGCCACCAAGCTGCAGACCATCTACGACCGCATCGGCCTGGTGGACACGCGCTTCGAGGTGCTCAAGCGCGATGCCGAGCTGGCCGCCCTGCGCCGCCAGCTGGCACTGCGGCCCGTGGTGGACGCGGCGGCCGAGGCACAGGAGCTGCAGGGCCTGCAGCAAAGCATCCACACGCTGGAGGAAGAGCGCGAGTTCATGCGCCGCAGCAACCAGGGCGCCGAGGCCATGCGCGCCGAAGACCAGCAGCGCGTGCGCGACATCTCGGCCGCGCGCCAGTGGCGCAACCCCCAGGGCGTGCAGACAAGCTTTCTCACGGCCGAGGAGGTGGAGAACCTGACCATCCGCTCGGGCACGCTCACCCAGGCCGAGCGCGATACCGTCAACTACCACATAGTCGCCACCATCAAGATGCTGGAGACGCTGCCCTGGCCGCGCCACCTGAAGAACGTCCCCGAGTACGCGGGCGGCCATCACGAGCGCATGGACGGCAAGGGCTACCCGCGCGGCCTTACGCGCGACCAGATGTCGGTGCAGGCGCGCATGATGGGCATTGCCGACATCTTCGAGGCGCTCACCGCAGCCGACCGGCCCTACAAGAGCGGCATGACGCTGTCGCAGGCCCTGGCCATCATGTGCAAGATGCGCGACAACGGCCACATCGACCCCGACCTGTTCCAGGTGTTCGTGCGCGAGGGCGTGTATGCGCGCTACGGGCAGGAGTTTCTGGAGCCCAACCAGGTGGACGAGATCCCGGCCGAAGTCATTGCCAAGGCTTTGGGCGGCTGAAGCTCACCCCACCTGCGCCATCAGCCACCGGTGAAAGGCCTCCATCGCCGGGCTGGGCGTGCGTGATTTGAGGCGCGTGAGCCAGTAGGCCCCGTGCTGCAGTTCCAGCGCAAACGGGCGCACCAGCCGGCCTTGCTGCAGCTCGCGCGTGAACATGCTCACCGGCAGCAGCGCCACGCCCGCGCCCTGCACGGCGGCTTCGGCCAGGGTCAGCGACGAGTCGAACACGGCGCCGCGCACCACGGGGCAGGGCGCGCCTGCGGCGTCGAACCAGGCCGCCCACTCGTCCACGCGGTAGGTGCGCAGCAGGGGCTGGCGTGCCAGGTCGGCCGGGTGGCGCAGGTGGTGGGCCAGGGCGGGGGCGCACATGGCCGTCATGGGGGCGTGCAATATGCACTGCGCCTCGGTGCCATGCCAGGCGCCGTCGCCAAAGCGGATGGCGTAGTCCAGGCCCTCGCCGGCCATGTCCACCCGGTTGTTGTGCGTGAGCAGGCGCAGGTCCACGAAGGGGCAGGCCTGCTGAAAGTCGCGCAACCGCGGCAGCAGCCAGCCCACGGCAAAGGTGCCCACCACGCCCACGGTCAGCACCTCGCGCGGGCGCGTGTCGCTCATGTGCTCCAGGGCGGCTGCTATGCGCTCGAAGGCATCGCTGAGCACGGGCAGCAGCGCCTGGCCCTCGTCGGTGAGCGCCAGGCCCCGGGGCAGGCGGCGGAACAGGGGCTTGCCCAGCCGGTCCTCCAGGTTGCGGATGTGCTGGCTCACGGCCGTCTGGCTCACGTTGAGTTCGTCGGCAGCGCGCGTGAGGTTCAGGTGGCGGGCCGACACCTCGAAGGCGCGCAGAGCGTTGAGCGGCAGGTGCATGGCAGTAGTGGGCATTGGAGCGGGCAACAAAACTCAGCGAAGCGGTTCTGGCTAGGCGCTGCGTCGCAGGCAGTACGGTAGTACGACAAGACGCGGCAACGACGCCAGAAGAGTTTTGTTGATCGCTCCAAGTTTTTCTTGGGTCTCGGGGAGATTATTGTCGATAGTGCTTTGGACCCGCCATAGGTATCGTTGCGTCCATTCCAACAACCACTGCACAGGTAAGAAAATGCAACGACGCGATTTTGTGGCCGCTATCGGCCTGCTGCCCCTGGCCACCTGGGCCCAGACCAGCCCGCAGAAAAACAGGGACTCCGCAGCCGACACCGCCTGGAAAGCCGAGCTGGCACGCATCGAGGCCAGCATAGGCGGGCGCGTGGGCGTGGCCGCACTCGACACCCACACCGGCCGCCAGATCGCCCACCGGGGCGGCGAGCGCTTTCCCATGGCCAGCACCTTTAAGCTGCTGCTGGCCGCCCAGACCCTGCGCCGCGTGGACCAGGGCCACGACAAGCTGGACCGCCGCATCACCTACGCCAAGAAAGACCTGGTGACCCATTCGCCCGTGACCGGGCCGCACGCCGATGGCGCAGGCCTCACGATGGAAGAGCTGTGCGCAGGCACCATGACCCTGAGCGACAACACCGCCGCCAACCTGCTGCTGGCCAGCAACGGCGGCCCGCCAGCCCTCACGGCCTATGTGCGATCGCTGGGCGACAGCATCACGCGGCTGGACCGCATCGAGCCCGCGCTCAACGAGGCCAAGCCCGGCGACCCCCGCGACACCACCACGCCCGTGGCCATGGTGCACTGTATCCAGGCCCTGGCGCTGGGCGAGGCCCTGTCACCCGCCTCGCGCGAAAAGCTGCAGGGCTGGCTGCTGGCCAACAAGACGGGCGACAAGCGCCTGCGCGCCCGCCTGCCCGAGGGCTGGAAGGCGGGCGAGAAGACCGGCACCGCATCGCGCGGCACCAGCAACGATGCCGGTGTGTTCTGGCCACCGGAGCGCAAGCCCATCGTGGTGAGCTGCTACCTGACCGGCGGCGAGGCCCCGCCCGAACAGCGCGACGCGGCCATGGCCGAGATCGGTGCGCTGGTGGCGCAGTGGGCCCTGGCGGCGTGAGTGTGGCTGTCCGCTACTGCAGGCTGCAATCCGCACGAGCGCTTTGAAACTGGCGCGCCCAATGCCAGTGCCCCCGTGCAAGGGCCGCCCCGCCGCACTGGGGGCGTCCCCCTGGGGGGATGGCGCGCAGCGCCTCAGGGGGGCAGCAAATGTTTTGCGTGGAGGGCCATCATCTTCTCTTCGTTGGCAGCGATGACCAGGGTCTCGAATTTGCCCAGCATGGGCAGCCTGGCCAGGATGGCGGCGCGCACGGTGTCGGCGTTCTCGCCGATGCCGCCGGTGAACACCAGGGCATCGACGCCGCCCATGGACACTGCCAGCATGGCCGTGTACTGGGCCACCTTGAGCGCAAAGTAGTCGATGGCAAAGGCCGCCTGCGGGTCGGTGCTGGCCTGCAGGGCCTGCATGTCGCTGCTCACGCCCGACAGGCCCTTGAGGCCCGACTCCTGGTACAGCAGGTGCTCGACCTGGTCCGCATCCATGCCCAGTGTGCGCTGCAGGTAGAGCACGGCGCCGGCGTCGATGGCGCCGCTGCGTGTGCCCATGGGCAGGCCGTCGAGGGCGGTCATGCCCATGGTGGTGTCCACACTGCGGCCGCCCTGCATGGCGCACAGGCTGGCGCCATTGCCCAGGTGGGCGGCCACCACGCGGGCCTGGGCCAGGTCGGGCCGGGTGCGCGCCAGTTCGTGGGTCAGCCACTCGTACGACAGGCCGTGGAAGCCATAGCGGCGCACGCCCTGGTCGCGCAGGGCCTGGGGCAGAGCGAAGGCCTGGAACAGCGGGTCCATGCGCGCGTGGAAGGCGGTGTCGAAGCAGGCGATGTCCAGCGCATGGCTGGCCAGGCGCTGCGATGCGGCAATGCCGGCCAGGTTGTGCGGCTGGTGCAGGGGCGCCAGCGGGGCCAGCGCCTGCAACTGGGCCAATATCTCGGGGGTGACGACCACCGGCGCATGGAAGGCCGCGCCGCCATGCACCACGCGGTGCACCACGGCGGCCAGGCGCCAGCCGTCGTCGTGCTCGTCGATCAAGGCGACCACGGCGGCCATGGCGCTGTCGTGGTCGGCCGCGGGCAGGGCAGTGCGCACGGGAGCCTCCGCACCGGTGATCTTGGCCGATAGCTGGGCGCTGGTGCCGATGCCGGTCACCTTGCCCGCCATCAACACCGCCAGCGATGCGCGCTCGAACACCTGGAACTTGATGCTGGACGAGCCGACGTTGAGCACCAGCAGCACGGGGACCAGCGGCTGTTGCGTCATTTGATCTGCCCCTTGCTGCGCGCATGGGCCAGCAGCAGCGCCACGGCGCACGACAGCAGGCGCGCGCGCTGGCTGTCGGCCCGGCTGGTCAGGATGACGGGCACGCGCGCACCGAGCACGATGCCGGCGGCCTCGGCCCCGCTCATGAAAATGAGCTGCTTGGCCAGCATGTTGCCGGCCTCGATGTCGGGCACCAGCAGGATGTCGGCGTCGCCCGCGACCTGCGAGACGATGCCCTTGGTGCGTGCCGCCTCGGCGCTGATCGCGTTGTCCAGGGCCAGCGGGCCGTCGATCAGGCAGCCGGTGATCTGGCCGCGGTCGGCCATCTTGCACAGGGCCGCGGCATCGAGCGTGGCCACCATCTTGGGGTTGATGGTCTCCACCGCCGCCAGCACCGCCACCTTGGGCAGCACCGACACGCCGAAGAGGGCATGCCACAGCTCCAAAGCGTTCTGCACAATGTCGGCCTTGGTGGGCAGGTCGGGCGCGATGTTCACGGCCGCGTCGGTGATGATGAAGGCCTTGGGGTAGCTCTCCAGATCCATCAAAAAGGCGTGGGAGATGCGCCGCTCGGTGCGCAGCCCGGCATCGCTCTTGACCACGGCGGCCATCAGCTCGTCGGAATGCAGCGATCCCTTCATCAGCGCATCCACCTCGCGCGCGGCGGCCAGCGCCACGGCCTTGGCCGCCGCGTCGTGGCTGTGCTCGGCGTCGATCAGCTGCCAGCCCGAGATGTCCACCGACGCGGCCTCGGCCGCCTCGCGCGTGCGTGCCGCGGGCCCCACCAGCACGGGGGTGATGAGCCCTTGCTGCTGGGCTTCCTGGGCGGCGCTCAGCACATTGGCCGTGACCGGGTGGACGATGGCCGTGCGTGCCGGCGCAAGCGTACGGCAGTGGGCGAGCAGGGAGTCGGCGTCAAAGCTGTTCATCGTCCATCACGAAAGTTGAGGAAGACAACAAGGGTACAGGGCCCGGCCTCACCGGTGGCCCAATACCCATTCGGCAATGCCCGGCCAGGCGCTCTTGAGCGTGCCGCCGCCCATGAACAGACCGATGTGCCCGCCGGGCACCAGCTTGCGCACGATGTTGTGCTTGGGCGTGCCGATCAGGTCGGCCGCGGCAAAGACCTGCTCGGGCGTGGTGATGTCGTCCGCCTCGCCGCCCAGCAGGTAGGTGGGGATGGTGATGTCGCGCAGCGCCAGCGTGCGCCCCAGCCCGACAAACTGGCCTTTGGCAAAGCGGTTCTCCTTGAACAGCTGCTCGATGGCCTGCAGGTAGTAGGCGCCGGGCAGGTCCACCGGGTTCTCGTACCAGCGCTCGAACTGCTCGGTGCGGGCGACCTGGCTCTTGTCCTCGATGTGCTGGTACAGCGTGGCGTACTTGTTCGCGTACTGCTCGGCCGGGTGCATGTTCTTCCAGCCGGCCAGCATCAGGCTGCCGCGCATCAGGCCCTGGCCTGCGGCCACCATGTCCCGGTAGGTCGAAAGCGGCAGGCTGTGCGCCAGGCGCTTGATAGGGCCGTCGCCCGCATCGGTGTCGATGGGCGAGCCCGCGAGCACCAGGCTTTGGACCTTGCCCGGAAAGCGCGCCGCGAACATCGCACTGAGCCAGCCGCCCTGGCACAGGCCGATCAGGTGCACCTGGCCGCCCAGGTCGTCGATGGCCACGTTGAGCTCGGCCAGGTAGGTGTCGATGTCGAAATAGCGCATGGCCGGCGTGGCGCTCTTCCAGTCGGTCACCAGCACGCGCGGCGCTCCGGCGGCCATGAGCACCTGCACCAGGCTCTGGCCGGGCGCATAGTCGGCAATGGTGGAGCTGTGCCCCGCAAAGGGCGCGTCGACCAGGATGGGGATGCCCTGGGCCGCACTGTCGGTGAACTCGCGCAGCCGCATGGTGGGCAGCTCCAGCCGCACCTGGTTGGGCGTAGCCCAGGCGGGCTGCGGCGGGTGGTCGATGACGGCGGCCTCGGTGGCGAAGTCGGCGCTGCGCTGCATCAGCGCAAGGGCCTGCCCACCCAGGTGCCAGGCGGCCGCCATGGGCCAGAAGAGGGGGACGCTGTGCTCGGCGGGCAGGGGCGCAGCAGCAGCGCCCGCGCCGTGTGAAACCTTGCCGTGATCGGACATGGAAAGCTCCCAGTAGGGTACCCGGCAGGCGGCGCCCCAAGACCTGGGCGCGCGGGCACGGGCATTCTGTTGCGGTGCAGCAATCAGCTTAACATGCGCATGTGGCGCTTTTTTCCGGGTGCCGCAAGCCCTACTGGAGAACACCGCATGGACCACGAAGAGCGATTCACCGCGTCCCACTGGGAAGAGCTGCTGCAGGAGATCGACCTGGAGGTTGACCAGATGGCCATCGTCTGCCAGGTGCCGCTGGCCGCACCCGGTGTGGCCGAGCGCGTGCTGTCCAACGACGGCTTCGTGGCCGGCCACGACAACCCGGCCGCCTTCAAGAAGCTGCGCGGCCTGCTGGCCATGCACTACGCCGTCACGCGCCAAATGGTGGGCGAGTTGGGCGGCGACGCCACAGCGGCCATTGCCGAGCATGTGCGCCAGCACCTGGCGCCGCGCATCGGGCACCAGCTGGATGCGCCCAGAACCGACTCCTGACCCACGCAAGCCCTTCGCTTCGCCCCTTCACTTCGCGATGGCACGGGCGGTTGTGCTCCAGAGGGCCTGGCCCAGGCTCCCGACACCCTGCAGGCGTTTGCGGACGCGATCCAGTGGATGCTGAGCGATGTGCGCTCTGGCAGGCAGGGGCGTGGCCGCAGCGCTGGCGGGTGGAGGCGGGCGGGTGGAGGCGGGCGGGACTGTCTTGCACGGAATGGATCTGTGACCGGGTTGTGAAAATTTATGTACATAAATTTACTTTGATGATTAAATTGCCATATAAATTTTCATTCATATGGCACACGAACCCATCACCTCCGAACATCCGGTCCTGCGGGCCGTCCTTCCCTCATATGGGCACCTGACGCAGTTGCGACGTGACTTTCACGCTTGGCCCGAGCTGGGTTTCGAAGAAGTCCGCACCGCCCAGCGGGTGGCCGCCGAGCTGCGCCTGCTGGGCGTCCAGGTGCACGAGGGCGTGGGCCGCACGGGCGTCGTGGGGGTCATCGAGGGGCAGAGCACGGCCAGCGGCCGCAGTGTGGGCCTGCGTGCCGACATGGACGCGCTGGCCCTGTGCGAGCTCAACACCTTTGGCCATGCGTCCCAGCGCCCTGGCGTCATGCACGCCTGCGGCCACGACGGCCACACGGCCATGCTGCTGGGCGCGGCCCGCTACCTGGCGCACAACCGCCGGTTCAACGGCACGGTCTTCCTGATCTTCCAGCCCGCCGAAGAAGGGCGCGGTGGGGCGCAGGCCATGCTGGCCGACGGCCTGTTCGAGCGTTTTCCGGCCGACGAGATCTATGCGCTGCACAACTCGCCCGTGCTGCCCGTGGGCACGGTGGCCGTGGCGCCCGGCGCCTGCCTGTCGTCGGCCGACATGTTCACCCTGCGCATCACCGGCCGGGGCGGGCACGGGGCGCATCCGCATCTGGCCGCCGACCCGGTGCTGGCGGCGGCGCACGTCGTTTCGGCCCTGCACCATATCGTGCCCCGCAACGTGCCGCCAATGGAGAACGCCGTGCTCAGCCTGTGTGCCATCCAGGGCGGAGACATGCTGGCGCGCAACGTAATTCCGGACACGGTGGAGATCGGCGGCACGGTGCGCACCTTTTCCGAGCCCGTGCGCAGCCTGATCGAGCGGCGCATCGCCGAAGTGGCCCAGGCCACGGCCCAGGCGCACGGCTCGCGCGCCGAACTCGACTACGCCCGCCTGTTTCCGCCCACCGTGAGCACCGAGCGCGAGGCGCGCTTTGCCGCCACGGTGGCCACCGGGCTCGTGGGGGCGGCAAAGGTGATCACCCAGCCCATGCCCTCCACGGCATCCGAGGACTTCGCCTGCATGCTGGAGCAGCGCCCCGGCGCCTACCTGCGCGTGGGCCAGGGCGGGGCCGAGCAGGGTCGCACCCTGCACAACCCGCACTACGAGTTCAACGACGCCATCCTGCCGCTGGGCGCCAGCCTGCTGGCCAGCCTGGCGCTGGAAGCCCTGCCGCTGTAACGGCCTGCCCCCCAAAGAAGAAACCACCAGGAGACAAGACCCATGAACCCCGTTCGCCCCCCCACGCTGCGCCGCCTGGCCGCAACCCTGGCCTTTGCTGCGCTGGCCCCCTGGGCCACCGCCGCCACCCTGCGTTTCGCCGACCAGGGGGACGCCATGTCCATGGACCCGCATTCGATGCAGGAGTCCTTCCAGCTGAGTTTCCTGGCCAACATCTACGAGCCGCTGGTGGGGCGCGGGCGCGACTTCCAGCTCATCCCCATGCTGGCCACGCAGTGGGAGCAGACGGCGCCCACCGTCTGGCGCTTCCAGCTGCGCCGGGGCGTGCGCTTCCAGGACGGCACGCCGTTCACTGCCGACGACGTGCTCTTCAGCTACGAGCGCACGCGCTCGGAACCGTCCGACACCAAGCTCTACGTGGCGCCGCTCAAGGAGATGCGCAAGATCGACGCCCACACCATCGAGATGGTGACCCGGGACCCGTTCCCGACCCTGCCGGACCTGATCTCGGGCTGGCTGATCATGGGCAAGGCCTGGTCCGAGAAGAACCAGTCCGCCGTGCCCACCGACGTGCGCAAGGGCAAGGAGAACTTCGCCAGCCTCCATGCCAACGGCACCGGCCCCTTCATGCTGGTGTCGCGCCAGCCCGGTGTGCGCACGGTGCTCAAGGCCAGCCCCAGCTGGTGGGGGCAGAAGGAGCACAACCTGGACGAAGTGGTGTTCACGCCCATCGCCAACGATGCAACGCGGGTGGCGGCGCTGGTGTCGGGCGAGGTCGACCTGATGGAGCCCGTGCCCTTGCAGGACATCCAGCGCCTCCAGTCCGACCCCAAGCTCAAGGTCCTGCAGTCGCCAGAGCTGCGCACCATGTACCTGGGCCTGGACGTGGGGCGCGATGAGCTGCTGTTCTCCAGCGTCAAGGGCAAGAACCCGCTCAAGGACCTGAGGGTGCGGCGCGCGCTCTACCAGGCCATCGACATCGAAACCATCCGCAGCAAGGTGATGCGCGGCGCGGCCCTGCCGGCCGGGCTGCCGCTGGCCCCCGGGGTGCGCGGCCACGAGGCCGACCTGGACAAGCGCCTGCCCTACGACCCTGCCGCCGCGCGCAAGCTGCTGGCCGAGGCGGGCTACCCCGAGGGCTTCGAGCTGGGCCTGCATTGCCCCACTGATCGCTATGTCAACGATGCCGAGATCTGCCAGGCGGTCTCCTCCATGTGGACCAAGGTGGGCGTCAAGACCACGCTGTCTGCGGAGACCAAGTCGCTGTACCTGCCCAAGGCGCTCAAGCGCGAGGTCTCGGCCTTTCTGCTGGGCTGGCAGCCCGCCAGCAACGACGCCCACAACACGCTGTGGGCCTTGCTCAACACCCCCGGCAAGGACGGCCAGGGGCGCTTCAATCTGGGCAGCTATTCCAACCCCAGGCTCGACGAGCTGACCCAGCAGATCGGCGTGGAAGCCGACCCTGCCAGGCGGCAGGCCCTGATGCGCACCGCATTGACGCTGGTGAACACCGAGCTTCCCCTGCTGCCTTTGCACACCCAGAACCTCGCCTGGGGCGCCCGGCGTGCGATGGACCTGGTGCAGCCGCCGGACAACAGCGTGCCGCTGCGCTACATCCTGATGAAATGAGGCCGACCACCCTTGTGCGGCTTCGTCCTGGCAGGGGCCGCACCGGTTTCGCGCCTCGCGGGGAGCCCAGCGCCATGCGCAACTGACATAACATCGGTCGACATCGCTTCGGACCTCCCCCTGTGAACGCTGCCCGCCACCTGCAATCCCGTTATGCCGACCTGACCGCGCAGCAGCGCCAGGTGGCCGACCACATGCTCGCGCACCCCTTCGAGGCGGCCACGCTGGCCATCGATGCGATGGCGGAGCGCTGCCATGTGTCCGTGGCCACGATGAACCGCTACGCCCGGGCGCTGGGCTACCCAGGCTACAGCGCCTTGCGCAAGGACTGGCAGCAGGTGCTGCATGGCGCAGCGCCTCCGGTCGACAAGCTGCAGCAGCAGCGTACCCAGGCCACGCAGCCGGCGCAGCGCCTGCAGGCGGCGTTGGAAGACGGGGTGGAGCAACTGCGTTCGGCTGCGGCACTGCTCCATGCCGACACACCGCAGCAGGTGGCGCAACTGCTCGCGCAGGCGCCGCGCGTGGGTGTGCTGGGCAGCGATGTCAGTGCCTATCTGGCGAGTTACTTCGTGAGCTATGCCAGCCTGTTCCGGGGCGGGGTCGACGCCATCAGCGGCCTGGGCGGGGCGGGCGAGGCGCAGCGCCGGGTGCTGGCGCTGCAGCAAGGCGACATGCTGCTGGCCATTTCGCTGCCCCGCTACTCCACGCTCACGGTCGAGCTGTGCGCCCTGGCCCGCGAACGGGGCGTGTGGGTCGTGGCCATCACCGACAGCCCCGCATCCCCCGCGGCGCCCCACGCCCACCATGTGCTGCTGGCACCGTCGCAGCATGCCGTGCTGCCGGCCGGCGGCATGGGCGTGCTCGGCCTGCTCGAAGGCCTGTGCGCGCTGATTGCCGCACAGAGCCCGCGCTCGCGCGAGGAACTGCTGGAGCTGGCGCTGGGCGCATCGCGGTTCCACACCGACGCGCTGCCGCGCCGCCCCCGTTCCTGAAGAAAACCCAGCGCTCGTGCAGCAGGCGCTGGCAGCCATCCGTCGTGATGGTCAGAGCTTCTTGACCAGCACCTGGCTCTTGCGGTCCCAGTTGTACTTGCGCTTGCGCGCGTCGGGCAGCCAGTCGGGGTCCACGGGCTGGAAGCCGCGCTTGATGAACCAGTGCATGGTGCGCGTGGTGAGCACGAAGATGCTCTCCAGCCCCGCGGCGCGGGCGCGCTGCTCGATGCGCTTGAGCAGCTTTTCGCCATCGCCCGTGCCCTGGCTCTGCGGCGACACGGTGACGGCGGCCATTTCGGCCGTCTTGGCCTCGGGGTAGGGGTAGAGCGCCGCGCAGCCGAAGATCACGCCATCGTGCTCGATGATGGTGTAGGCGGCGATGTCGCGCTCGATCTCGGTGCGGTCGCGCTTGACCAGCGTGCCGTCCTTCTCGAAGGGCTCAATCAGCTGCAGGATGCCGCCCACGTCGTCGATGGTGGCCTCGCGCAGCTCTTCGAGCTTTTCGTCGATCACCATGGTGCCGATGCCGTCGTGCACGTAGACCTCCAGCAGCAGCGAGCCGTCCACCGCAAAGGGCAGGATGTGGCTGCGCTCCACGCCGGCCTTGCAGGCCTTCACGCAGTGCTGCAGGTAGAAACCGGTGTCCGTGGGGTTCTGCGCCACCGGCAGCGTGGCCAGCAGGGCCTGGGCGGCCGCCAGCGGCAGCTCGGTGTCGATGGGGTTGTCCTCGCTTTCGGGCTCGCCGGGCTGCATGCGGATGCCGGGCACCTCGGTCAGGAAGATCAGCTTGTCGGCGCGCAGCTCGATGGCCACGCTGGTGGCCACTTCTTCCATGCTCAGGTTGAAGGCCTCGCCCGTAGGCGAGAAGCCGAACGGCGAGAGCAGCACCAGCGCCCCCATGTCCAGCGTGCGCTGGATGCCGGCAACGTCCACCTTGCGCACCAGGCCCGAGTGCTGAAAATCCACCCCGTCCATGATGCCTACGGGCCGCGCGGTGAGGAAGTTGCCCGAGATCACGCGCACCGTGGCACCGGCCATGGGCGTGTTGGGCAGGCCCTGGCTGAAGGCAGCCTCGATCTCGTAGCGCAGCTGGCCCGCGGCCTCCTGCGCGCAGTCGAGCGCCACCGAGTCGGTGATGCGGATGCCATGCGAATACTTGGCCGCGTGGCCCTTGGCCGCCAGCTGCTCGTTCACTTGCGGGCGAAAGCCGTGCACCAGCACGATCTTCACGCCCATGGCCTGGATCAGCGCCAGATCCTGCGCGATGCTGTGCAGCTTGCCCGCGGCGATGCCTTCGCCCGTCAGCCCGATCACGAAGGTCTGGTTGCGGAACTTGTGGATATAGGGCGCCACCGAGCGGAACCAGGGCACGAAGGTGAAATTGAAGACGGCGGACATGGCGGCGAAGGGTGGGGCGACCGGTGTAATAAGAATATTGGCAGGCGCGCATCATAAGGGCGTACCCCGCCCCCTGCTGCAGGGCGCATCACACGCCCTTGCGGAACGCCCCCAGTTTGGCGGCAAACGGCTCCAGCACCAAGCCTTCATCGGGCAAACCGCCGGGCGCCGGGGGTGCGAGGGCAATGCCGCACTCTGCCAGCAGGGCCACCATCTCCACGGGGGCGATGGTGCCCTGGCGTAAGAGCGCGTCCACCGTGCGGCCCAGGGCTTCGCGGTGGGTCTGCAGCAGCTCCTGGGCGCGGCGGTATTGCTGCTGCATCAGCGTCTCGATGGCGTCGTTGCTCGGCCCCACATCGGTGTTGACGTGGTTGTCCATCTCCACCGTCACGTCCGTGCGCGCCAGCCGGGCGCCAAAGCCGTGGTTGCGGATGTAGCGCGCCGCATCGGCCGTCACCTGCTTGTAGTCCTGCTCGGCGCCCGTGGTACAGGCCATCTCGCCAAAGACCAGCTCCTCGGCCACGCGGCCGGCCAGGCCCACGCACATCATGTCCAGCACGTTCTGGCGCGTGGTGGCCTTGAGGCTGGAGAAGCTGTTGTAGCCGCCCTCGAAGGAGGCGATGTTGATCTTCACCTCCTGCGGGGCATGGCCGAACAGCACGCAGTACGCCAGGCCGTGGCCGGCCTCGTGCACCGCCAGCAGGGCGCGGAAGTCCGCATTGGCGCGCTGCTTGAGCCGGTTGAGCTCCAGCACCACCGGGAAGGTGGTCTCGCAAGGCCCCAGCGGCCCCAGGCCTTGCACCAGCAGTTGGCGCTTGCCGGGCGCCAGGTGGATGGGGAACTCCTGCGACAGCGGCAGTTGCTCCTGCAGCACCCACAGTGCGGCGTTGACCAGGTTGGCGCTCATGATGGCGTGCACCGACGAGAACAGCGGCCGCGTGCCCTGGGCCGGAAAGACCGCATTGGCATACAGCTCGTCGAGCACGTCCTGCCCGATGGCGAAGCGCACGCCGCACTGGGCGGCGATGTCGTCCACGTAGCGCGCGCACAGGTTGCGGATGAGCTGTTCGTAGGTGGCCTTGCTGAACGAGGGGTAGATCACATGCCCGTTGCCCAGGCGCGCGATCTGCTCAGGCTTGAAGCGCTCGCCCAGGGCCTTCTTCACGTCGATCAGCGAGAGCTTGCTCGTGAGGCGGTGGAAGATGTCGGCGTCGGTGTCGCAGTCTTCCACGCGCTGGGCGGTCTCGTGGTACATCTCGTCGAGGTTGCCGCAGACGAAGACCAGGAGCTTGCTGTAGTCGGTCTCCCACGACTGGTGCGACTGCTGGAAGCGCGTGAACAGCGCCTGCACCTTGGCGGGCGGCCACTGCATGATCTCGGCCAGCGGCTCCTGCAGCTTGAGCATGCGCTTGAGTTCCTGCGCGTCCCAGGCGTCGAGCTGGAAGCGGTAGGGGGCCTTGCCCGCCCGGTCATCGTCGCCGTCTTCTGCGCGCTCGGCTTCGTAGTGGGCGTCGGCCAGCTTGCGCTCGATGTTGGACAGTGCGCTCAGCGCGGGCGGCAGGCGCCCGTCGGAGAGCAGGGTCCAGACATCCTGGTAGCGCTCGACCTTGACGTCCTCGCCCTTCCTGTCCATGGTGCGAAAGCGCTGGAACTCGTCGAGCACCAGGATGCCGGGCGCTCCCTCGGTGATGCCCGAGTCGCCCAGCATGCCCGAGATGGTGGAGCTGCGGTAGCTGGCGCCATGGCTGAAGCCGTCCATCTGCACTTCCACGAAGCGGTCGTAGTAGCCGAGCAGCTGCGCCAGGCGCCGTGTGAGCTGGGTCTTGCCGGTGCCGGTCAGGCCCCAGAGGCAGACGATGACCGGGCGGCTGATGAGCTGGGGCAGCACGTACCAGGCGCGCACGGCATCGATGACGCGGTCGATCACGTCGTCGATGCCCACGAGCTCGGCCTTGAGCTGCACGGCCGCCAGGGCCAGCGCCTGCTGGCGCAAGGCCAGGTCCGCAGCGCTCACCGCGCCGGTGGATGCCCCGCCGTGGGCGTGCACCGGGGCCGGCGCATGCGTTGCCGGGGTGGGCACCCCGCCCGCAGCCAGGGCCGCGGTGGGGTGCAGGGGGTGCCGCAGGTGTGGCGGCACGTCGTTGGTGAATGGATTCATATCGTCAATCAATCGCTTTGCAGCTTGCCTTGGATCGCCTTGCGCAGGGCGACGTTGTCCGCGCGGCGCTGGGCCCCGCGGCTGCGTATGTGCTTGCCTGCCGCACTGGACAGGCTGCGCTGGGCCAGCGCGGTGGCCACAGGGTTTCGGGGCGGGCCCGAGGATTCGAGCTTCAGTACCAGGGGCTGCTTCATGCGGCGCAGCTTCTTGATTTCACCCTGGGCGTAGGCTCGGGACAATTTTTGGGCACTCATGTGTGCACTTCCACAAACAAAAAACCCCGGCGATGTAGCCAGGGCTTGTGGAGCGCCGCACTGGGTGCGAAAGAGCGCTTGTTTGCCGTGGCTGGACTCGTGAATGCACAGTCCAGCCGGGGCGGTGGACTGTGGTCAGGCGGGAGCGAACAAGGGAACAAACATAGCGGTGACCTCCAGTGGATGCTTTCAGCGGCGGCCGACAGGGCCGTGCATGGCTGAAAGAAGGCGCAATTGTGCCGAGCCATGCAGCGCGTGGCAAGCCGGGGCGCTGGCCGAAGCGACGGACTGTCGCGCGAAAGGAACAGTGCGGTATGCCCTGTTCAACCCGGTCGGTGCGGTCAGCGCAGTCAATCGCCCTGGCGGTAGACCCAGCCCGCCGCATGCAGCCACTCCTGCTGGTCCTGGGTGCGCACGACCAGCTCGACCAGGTCGCGGCCTTCCTGCAGGGGCACCCGCACGGCCATGCCGGCGCGGTCTGGCGACAGGGGCAGCAGGAACTGCCGGTCATCCCAGAACAGGTAGCCGCGCAGCTCGGGCAACTCTCTCAGGGTGGCGGTGGCCATGCCGCCGGTGGCGAGCAGGATGGACTCCGGCGCCTCGTTGGCCTGGATCCAGGTGCTGTCCAGGCGGTCGGCCCAGGCGGCAGGCAGCGGGGCGGCGGCGCGCGGCATCTGCTGGGCCATGGGCGTGGTGACCCAGTAGTGCCCGGCGCGGGCCGGTTCGCGCGACAGCAGGTAGCGGCGGCCGTCGGCTTCTTCCCAGCGGTAGTGCGTGCCGGGCCTGGCGTCGGACCACCACCAGCCGTCGCTGCGCAGGCGCAGCCCCTCGCACAGCGGCTCCCAGCCCTTGAGCGTGGCGGACCACACCAGGAGGTCGATCAGCTGGCTGTCGGGCGAGACCACCTTCAGCGGCTTGGACGCACGCCCATAGATGCCGAGCACGGCATCGACATCGGTGGTGGAGGTGGTGGCCATCGAGGGCACGGTGGTGCTCACCTTGGACGGCAGGGCCTGCAGCTGCCCGACTTCCTGCAAGGCCCGCAGCAGAATGCCCTCGGCGATGGGGCCGGGGCGAAAGCCCGGGGCGTTGCCCGTGAGCAGCAAGGCCATGCCGGCCTGGGGCAGCACATAGAAGTCGCTGGCGCAGAACACCGTGCTGCCGCTCTTTTGCCAGGCCCGCACGCCGGCGGGGCCCAGGCCCGGATGCTGGGTGCTGTCCCAGCCCAGGCCCCAGTGCCAGTCGGGCGTGAGGTCGATGCGCATGGCCGGGTTCTGGTCGTTGCCCATCTCCAGCACGCCCGCCTTGGAAACGATGCGCTGGCCATCCTGTTCCCCGCCCTGGATCAGCAGGGCGGCCAGGCGCATCATGTCGCCCGGCGTGGTGCACAACCCGCTCGTGGCATAGCCCATCACGAATTCCTGGCCCTGCCGGGCCTGGCCGATGTAGCCCGGCGCGAAGCTGCCTTCGGCCAGGGGTTGCAGCGTGAACCCCGAGCGGCCCATGCTCAGCGGGGTGAGGATGGCAGACTGCACGAAGGCGGTATAGCTCTGGCCCGTGACCGCCTGCACGATGCGCTCGATGAGCGTGAAGCCATCGTTGCAATAGACCGCCATGGCCCCGGGGGCGTGCTTGAGGTGCATGTCGGCCAGGGCGGCCTCCAGCCCGGCGGCATACCCGGGCAAGGGGGCAAAGGCGAACATGTTGCGCAGGTAGGTGCCGGGCAGGCCCGAGGCGTGGCTCAGCAGGTGGCGCACGGTGATGTCGCGGTAGCCCGGCGAGAGCATGCTGAACTGCGGCAGGTAGCGCACCACTGGCGCATCGAGCTGCACCAGCTGGCGGTCCACCAGGATCATGACCGCCAGGGCCGCGACCACCTTGCTGACCGAGCCGACGTTGAAGCGCGTTTCCGGCGTGGCGGGTGTGGCCGGTGACTCGCGCAGTACCCCGAAGGCCTCCTGCCAGACGATGCGGTCGCCGTACATCACCGCAATCGAGGCGGCCCGGGTTTCGCTGGCCTGCATGGCCTGGCGGATCTGGCGGCGTCCCCAGGCCATGGTGGCATCCAGGTTGGGCGTGGGGGCGCCGCTGCCGCCGCAGCCGGGCAACCACGGGGCCACGGCCGCCGTGCCGGCCCAGGCCAGCCAGTCGCGGCGCGATGGGCTGGGGAGCTGCTGCGGGTCCAGGGGCGGCGTGGGAGCAGGGGGCTGCAAAGGCATTCGGGGTGATCTTGGCTGCGCGCGGCGTGAAGAAATGGCCGGGGGTGATTACATCCTGAAAATCACCCCTTTCAGGCCTCGCCGGGGGTCGGCGAGGGTGGCTTTTTTGCACAGCCGCCGGCCAGGGGTCGCCGGCCATGCCCGGTGTTGCACCGGGCCAACGCAGGCCTCCGATAATGCAGGCCTTCATGACCGACTCCACGCCTCCCATTTCTGCCGTTTCCCCGCCTGCCGCCCCGCGCGCAGCGCCGCTGCGCATCACGTTCCCCGAATCCCTGCCCGTATCGGGCAAGCGCGACGAGATCATGCAGGCCATGCGCCAGCACCAGGTGGTCATCGTCTGCGGCGAGACCGGCTCGGGCAAGACCACGCAGCTGCCCAAGATCGCGCTGGCCCTGGGCCGGGGCAAGTGCAATGCGCCCGCGGGGCAGAAAGGCCGGCTGATCGGCCACACCCAGCCGCGCCGCATCGCGGCCAGCAGCGTGGCCAAGCGCATCGCCGAAGAACTCGAAACGCCGCTGGGCGACGTGGTCGGCTTCAAGGTGCGCTTCCAGGACCGGCTCTCGCGCGACGCCTCGGTCAAGCTCATGACCGATGGCATCCTGCTGGCCGAGACGCAGACCGACCCGCTGCTCAAGGCCTACGACACCATCATCATCGACGAGGCGCACGAACGCAGCCTGAACATCGACTTCCTCCTGGGCTACATCCGCCAGATCCTGCCGCGCCGGCCGGACCTCAAGGTGGTGGTGACCTCGGCGACCATCGATGCCGACCGGTTTGCCAAGCATTTCGAGTCGGCCAAGGGGCCGGCGCCCATCATCTATGTCTCCGGTCGCACTTTTCCAGTGGAGCAGCGCTGGCGCCCGTTCGAGGAAACGCGTGACCATGGCCTCAACGAAGCCATCGCCGACGGGGTGGACGAGCTGTGGCAGGGCAACGCCTCGGGCGACATCCTGATCTTTCTGCCCGGCGAGCGCGAGATCCGCGAGGCGGCCGACCACCTGCGCAAGCACCTGTCGCACCACCCGGTGATGCGCAGTGCCGAGGTGCTGCCCCTGTTTGCGCGCCTGTCGCAGGCCGAGCAGGACCGCATCTTCGACGGCCACACCGGCCGGCGCCTGGTGCTGGCCACCAACGTGGCCGAGACCTCGCTCACGGTGCCGGGCATCCGCTACGTGATCGACGCAGGCACGGCCCGGGTCAAGCGCTACAGCTTTCGCAGCAAGGTGGAGCAGCTGCTGGTCGAGCCCATCAGCCAGGCCGCCGCCAACCAGCGCGCGGGCCGCTGCGGCCGGGTGGCCAACGGCATCTGCATCCGCCTGTACGACGAGGCGGATTTCAATGCCCGCCCGCGCTTCACCGACCCTGAAATCCTGCGCAGTTCGCTGGCCGGCGTCATCCTGCGCATGAAGTCGCTGCACCTGGGTGACGTGGTGCAGTTCCCCTTCATCGAAGCGCCCTCGGGTCGTGCCATTGCCGACGGCTACCAGCTGCTGGGCGAGCTGGGTGCGGTGGACGATGCCAACGAACTTACGCCCATGGGGGTGGAGCTGTCGCGCCTGCCGCTGGACCCGCGCGTGGGCCGCATGATTCTGGAGGCGCGCGACCGCAAGGCGCTGGACGAGGTGCTCATCATCGCCAGCGCCCTCAGTGTGCAGGACGTGCGCGACCGCCCCATGGAGGCGCAGCAGCAGGCCGACCAGGCACATGCCAAGTTCGACGACGAGAAAAGCGAGTTCAGCGGCTACCTCAAGCTGTGGAAATGGATCAACGAGGCCCGGGGCGGGGCACCCAGCCTGCCATCGGCGCGCGCGCAAAAGGCCATGGCCAACCAGCGCGCGCCCTCGCACGCCCATCTGCCCGTGGCCCAACGCTCGGTGGCTGCAGCCGCGCCCGCGCCCGCGCCCGCCGTGGCCGCCGCAGCCACAGCGCCCACGCACAAGCTGAGCAACCGCCAGTACGAGCAACTGCTGCGCCAGAACTTCATCAGCATCCGCCGCTTGCGCGAGTGGCGCGACATCCACACCCAGCTGCTCACCGTGGTGACCGAGCACAAGTGGGCCATCAACACCCAGCCCGCGAGCTACGAGCAACTGCACCTGTCCATGCTGGCGGGCCTGCTCGGCAACATCGGCGCCAAGGGCGAAGAGGAAGACTGGTACCTGGGCGCGCGCGGCATCAAGTTTTACAAGCACCCAGGGGCCCACCTGTCTAAGAAGCCCGGCCGCTGGATCGTGGCGGCCGAACTGGTGGAGACCACGCGCCTGTTCGGCCGGGGCATCGCCGCCATCGAGCCGCAGTGGTTGGAGCAGGTGGGCGGCCACCTGCTCAAGAAACAACTGCTCGACCCGCACTGGGAAAAGAAGTCGGCCGAGGTCACGGCGCTGGAGCGTGCCACGCTCTACGGCATCGTCATCTACAGCGGCCGGCGCATCAATTTCGGCAAGATCGACCCGCATGCCGCGCGCGAGATCTTCATCCGAGAAGCCCTGGTGGGCGGCAACTGGGAGAGCAAGCTGCCCTTCCTGGCGGCCAACCAGAAGCTGATCGCCAAGGTCGAGGAACTGGAGCACAAGTCGCGCCGCCAGGACGTGCTGGTGGACGACGAGTTGATCTACGCCTTCTACGACCAGCAGCTGCCGCCCGACGTGTGCAGCGGCCACGGCTTCGAGGCCTGGTACCGTGAGGCCTCGCGCCTGCAGCCGGACCTGCTCAAGCTCACGCGCGAGGAGCTCATGCGCCACGAGGCGGCGGGCATCACCAGCAACGCCTTTCCCAAGACCGTGCGCCTGGGCGGCGTGGACTGTGCGGCCACGTACCTGCACGAGCCGGGCGATGCGCGCGACGGGATCACGGTGACGATTCCACTGTTCGTGCTCAACCAGGTGAACGAAGAGCGCTGCGAGTGGCTGGTGCCCGGCATGCTCAAGGACAAGATCCAGGCCCTGCTCAAAAGCCTGCACCAGCGCCCGCGCAGCCGCTTCGTGCCGCTGCCCGAGAACGCCGCGCGCCTGGCCGAGCTGCTGGGCGCGCCCGAGCGCTTTGGCCAGGGCGGGCTGACCGACGTGCTGCTCAAGCAGGTGCGCGACGAGACCTCGCTGGACGTCAAGCGTGCCGACTTCAAGCTCGACATGCTCAGCCCCCACCTGTTCATGAACTTCCGCGTGGTGGACGAGCACGGCCGCCAGCTGGGCCATGGCCGCAACCTGGGCGCCCTGAAGGCCGAGTGGGGCGCCAAGGCGCGCGGCGCCTTCCAGGCGCTGGCCGGGCTCAAGCTGGCTGCCGGTGCGCCCACCCCACCGGCGCCAGCCCCTGCCGCGCCCGCACCAGGCAAAACGGCTGCTGCGACGAAGGCACCGGCGGCTGTCGCGCCTGCCAAACCCGCTGCGCCGGCTGGCCAGCGCTACACAGCCTGGACCTTTGGCGAGCTGCCCGAGCTGATGGAGATCCGAAAGGCCGGGCAGACGCTGATCGGTTTTCCGGCGCTGATCGACGGCGGCGATGCCGTGACCATCGAGGTCTTCGACGAGCCCGAGGTGGCTGCGGCCAAGCACCGCGCCGGCCTGCGCCGCCTGTTTGCGCTGCAGATCAAGGACGCGCTCAAGTACCTGGAGAAGAACATCCCCGACCTGCAGAAGATGGCCGTGGCCTACATGCAGGTGGGCCGCAATGCCGACGGCACCGGCGGCGGCACGCAGGAGGAGCTGCGCAACCAGATCATCGACGTCGCGCTGGACCGCGCGTTTTTGCTCGACCCGCTGCCCACCGACGAGTTCGCCTTCAAGCGCCGGATGGAGGAGGGCAGGGGACGCCTGACCCTGATCGCCAACGAGGTGGCGCGCCTGGCGGGCACCATTTTGATCGAGTTCGCGGCTGCCGCGCGCAAGATCAAGGACACCAAGAACGCCCCCGAGGCCACGCAGGACGCCCAGCAGCAACTGGCTCGGCTGATGCCCAAGAACTTCATCGCCGTGGCGCCCTGGGCGCAGCTGGCGCACTACGCGCGCTACCTCAAGGCCATCACCCTGCGCCTGGACAAATACCGCGCCGACCCCGCGCGCGACGCCGCCAAGCTGGCCGAGCTGCGCCCGCAGGAGCAGCGCTACTGGCGCCTGGTGGCCGAACGCAAGGGCCAGGTGGACGGCCGCATGCAGGAGTTGCGCTGGCTGCTGGAGGAGTTGCGCGTGAGCTTCTTCGCGCAGGAACTGCGCACACCCCAGCCGGTGAGCGTGAAGCGCCTGGAAAAGCTCTGGGCACAGGTCAACAGCTGAGCCACTGCCGACGCCTTGAGGTCAGCCCACGGTGCGCATGTGCAGGCCGGGCTTGCCAGCCACCAGCGTCTGGTCGATCTCGGGCAGCAGGGCCGCGGCCCGGTCCACCAGCGCGCCGTAGTCCTCCGGCGCCAGCGCGCGACCAGCGGCCCATGGCAAACCACCGCTTGAACAGCGGGTGCTGGTACAGCTCGTGGTACCGGGGCAGGTAGTGCACCCAGATGGCGTCCCGGGCCACCGGGCCTGCGGCGTGCTGGATACCGGCGTCCGGTGCCACGCCCAGGTTCAGCCGGAAGGCGGCGCGGCGGCGGTCGAGCTGGATTTCCACCAGGTCATGGCCGCCCTCGCGCGGTCGGCGCAACTGGCCCAGGGGGAAACTGGTGCGGATCTCGGTGCTGCGGGCGTCTTCGCCAGCCAGCGGGTGCTGCACAAAGCCCCGGCCCTCCAGCGCGGGGAGCAGGCGCGTGCGCAGGCCGTCGAGAAGCCACTGTCGAGAGAGGTCTGCCATGGGTGCGAGAGCTTGGGCGCGCGGGGCGGAGTCTCGCTTGTACCGCCCCTGACCGGCTTTGGACAAGGGGTTTGTGCAGAGCCGGGCCATTGGAGTTACAATAAACAATCCATCCAGATGGTTTGTTTTTAGCCGTGACCCAAGCCCACCGCCGCCAGAAGCACCCCGAACTCGTGCGCAGCCAGCTGCTGGCCGTGGTGCGTACGCTGCTGGTCGAGCAGGGCGCGCACGCCGTCACGCTCGATGCCGTATCGACCCGCGCAGGCGTGACCAAGGGCGGCCTGCAGCACCACTTTCGCAGCAAGCAGGCTCTGCTCGACGCGCTCAACGACCAGCTGTTCGAAGAGTTCCTGCAAGGCTATGCGCGCGCCCTGGCGCTCGAAGAAGAGGGCCGCCCCGGCCGGCATGCCCGTGCCTACATCCGCACCGCCTTCGATGGCTTCAGCGATTGCAACCGCGTGGAGGCACAGCGCGCCATCGGACTGCTGGCCCTGACCCTGCCGGCCGCGCGCGAGCGCTGGAGCGCCGAGATGCAACAAGCCCTGGCCCACGATGGCAACGACCCGCATATGGCCGACCGCCTGCTGGCCTGCCGCATGGCGGCCGACGGCTACTGGTTCAGCCAGATGCTCGACGTCTACCCCCTGGACGCGGCGCGCAGCGCCCGTGTCCTGCAACTGCTGCTGGACCTGTGCCAGCCACCCCAAGAAGAACCCGCACCATGAACCTGACCACCGCCTACGCCTTGCTGGGCGTCGCCATCGTCTCCGAGGTGATCGGCACCTCGGCGCTCAAGGCCTCCGACGGCTTCACCCGCCTGGGGCCGAGCGCCATCACGGTCGTGACCTACGGCCTGTCGTTCTACCTGCTGTCGCTCACGCTCAGGACCTTGCCGGTCGGCATCGCCTATGCCATCTGGTCGGGCGTGGGCATCGTGCTGATCTCGGCCGTGGGCTGGGTGGCCTTCGGGCAGAAGCTGGACCTGCCGGCCGTGATCGGCCTGGGCCTGATCATTGCCGGCGTGCTGGTCGTGAATCTGTTCTCCAAGAGCGTGGGCCACTGAGTCCGCTCCTGCTCTGCCTTTCTGATTTCGGGTGCTGCCATGACCGCCTCCTACGCCTGCTCTTCATCCGCTGCTGCCGCGCCCGCGGTGGTTCCCATCACCGGCCAGACCCTGTCGCGGGCCGATGTGCTGGCTCTGCTCGAACAGCGCGGGCCGGGCCCGCTGCACTTCGAGCAGTGCGATTTCGAGGGGGCCGACCTGTCGCGGCTTGCACTGCGCGGCGCGCAGTTCACCGACTGCATGCTGGCCGAGGCCTCGTTCGAGAGGGCCGATCTGGCCGACAGCTGCTGGCTGGGCTGCCGCGCCGGGCAGGCCAATTTCCAGCTGGCCGACCTGACCGATGCACGCTGGTACCGCTGCGACCTGAACAACACCAGCTGGGTGCGCAGCAAGCTCGGCTCTGCGGTGTTCGCCGAAGTCAAGCTCACCGGGGCCAGCTTTCGCGAGGCGCACACCCTGGGCCTGGGCTTTCACGACTCGCTGCTCGTGGGGGCCGATCTGCGTGGCATGTCGTTCAGAAAGCAGACCATCGGCCAGCTCGACATGGGCGACGCCGACCTGGGCGGCTGCGATTTCCGCGATGCGGTGTTCGAGGGTGGCAGCCTGCGCGATGCCAACCTCAAGAACGCGCGCTTCGATGGCGCGGACCTGCGCGCCGTGGACCTGGCGGGGCTGCGCATCGCCCACGTGGCGCAGTTCTTCAAGGGAGCGGTCATCTCGCAAGACCAGGCCGCAGCGCTGGTGAGTGAGCTGGGGGTGCGGGTGATGTGAGGTCGCCCCGTCTGGTGCGGGCTTCAGGGAATGGAACCTGCGACGTACTTCAGGCAGAGCATGGGATTTCTCGCCAATGTCTTCATCGAGCCGCAACTGCTCTGGATGAGGGCGGACGCGGGAATGTAGTTCTCTTCCGGATCCAGTGCCATGAACGTGGCGAATTGCTCCTTCATGAATTCGGAGAGGCTTTTTGGCCCTGCGCGCCTGGTGATGATGGCGTCGATCTCATGCAGCTGCGCCGATTCTTCCCTGGATCCATTGGGCAGCACCCGTCCATCGACCGTCAGCGGGTAAATCTCCCCGGTCAGGGTGCGCTTCACTTTCAGTGTGGTGAGGCCGTCCTTGCAGGGGCGCTGTATCCAGATTTCGACCGAGCCGCCGTCCGAATACACCCCGCCACCCTGGTAGGTCGTATGGCCATTGCAGTTGGGCGTCTGCCCAAATGCCAGACCGCTGGCAAACCAAGCCCCTGCAATCAGAAAAACGGCATTGCGAGCGACTGCCAATGCGGTACCTCACGCGGCTTGTCGGTTCCGGTCAGCTTTGGTCGCGATGGATCTGATCCGGCTCTGGCGAGAACAGGTCCCAGGTCGCCATGAACAGCGCCGCGATCACCGGGCCGATGACAAAGCCCGTGAGGCCGAACAGACCCAGCCCGCCCAGGGTGGAGATCAGCACCACATAGTCGGGCATTTTCGTGTCCTTGCCGACCAGGATGGGGCGCAGGATGTTGTCCACCAGGCCGATCACGAAGATGCCATAGGCGATCAGCACCACCCCCTGCCAGATGGCGCCGGTGGCCAGGAAGTAGATGGCGACGGGCACCCAGATCAGGCCCGCGCCCACGGCAGGCAGCAGCGACAGGAAGGCCATCAGAACGCCCCAGAGCACGGGGCCCTGGATGCCCAGGATCCAGAAGATCAGCCCGCCCAGGGCGCCCTGGGAGGCGGCCACCACGATGTTGCCCTTGACGGTGGCGCGGATCACGGTGGTGAACTTGCTCACCAGTTGGCGCTTGTGGCCTTCTTCCAGGGGGATGGCGCGGCCGATGCGGGCCGCCAGTGCGGCGCCATCGCGCAGCAGGAAGAACAGCAGGTACAGCATGATGCCGAAGCCCACGAGGAATTCGAGCGTGTTCTGGCCGATGTTGACGGCCTGCGTGGCCACGAACTGGCTGGCCTGCACGGCCACGGACGAGAGCTTGGCCTGGATCTGGGCGATGGAGGTCAGGTCGAACCGGTCGAGCAGGTTCACGGCCCACTGGGGCAGGGCGGCGATCACCTGCTGGAAGTACAGGCCGAAATTGAGCTGCCCCGAGCGCGTGCGCTCATAGATCGCCGTGGCCTCCTGGACCAGCGAGAGGGTGAGGAAGACCAGCGGCAGGATCACGACCACCAGGCACAGCCCCAGCGTGATCAGGGCCGCGAGGTTGACCCGGGGGCGCACGCGGCGCAGCACCTTGCGGTGCAGGGGGGCGAACAGGATGGCGAGCACCATGCCCCAGAACACGGCGCCGTGGAATTCCCAGAGGATGGCACCGAAGGCCACGGTGACCAGCACCAGTAGCAGCAGGAAAGTCTTGTCTTGGAGTGTGTTGGAGCTCATTGAAACCCGTTGCAGCAAAACGCCGTGTACCCGCAATGTACGCGAGGCGCAACAGCGCCCTCCATTTCCATGGAGCACCGATACATATGCCGCCGCTTTTTGGCCTGGATGCAGATCAGTGGCACAATGCAGCCCGTACCAAGGCCCTTCCCCAGCCACAGTCGCATCCGCCAATCGGTTCAGCCGTGTCGCGGAAGGTTTACCAACCAGCTAATGCTTTCCCAAGGAAAGCGGAGGTCAGCGGAATATGAGCGATACGCCATCTGTCTACCAAGCCTACCAAGGCAACACCTACCTCTTCGGCGGCAACGCGCCCTATGTCGAAGAGATGTACGAGAACTACCTCGCCAACCCCGGCAGCGTGCCTGACACCTGGCGCGAGTACTTCGACGCACTGCAGCATGTGCCTGCCGTCGACGGCTCCAATGCCAAGGACGTTCCCCACCTCCCCGTCATCAATGCCTTTGCCGAGCGTGCCAAGCAGGGCGGCACCAAGGTCGTCGTGGCCACGGGTGCAGACTCCGAGCTGGGCCGCAAGCGCACCGCCGTCCAGCAGCTGATCGCCGCCTACCGCAACGTGGGCCAGCGCTGGGCCGACCTCGATCCCTTGAAGCGCACCGAGCGCCCCGCGATCCCTGAACTGGAGCCATCCTTCTACGGCTTCAGCGATTCCGACCAGGAAGTCGTGTTCAACACCAGCAACACGTTCTTCGGCAAGGAATCCATGCCGCTGCGCGAGCTGATCAACGCGCTGCGCGAAACCTACTGCAGCTCCATCGGTGCCGAGTACATGTACGCCACCGACCAGAACCAGAAGCGCTGGTGGCAGGAAAAGCTGGAAACCATCCGCAGCAAGCCCAATTTCGGCGGCGACAAGAAGCGCCAGATCCTGGACCGACTGACGGCCGCCGAAGGCCTGGAGCGCTTCCTGCACACCAAGTACGTCGGCCAGAAGCGTTTCTCCCTCGAAGGGGGTGAGAGCTTCATCGCCGCCATGGACGAGCTGATCCAGTCCGCCGGCGCCAAGGGCGTGCAGGAAATCGTGATCGGCATGGCCCACCGCGGCCGCCTGAACGTGCTGGTGAACTCGCTGGGCAAGATGCCTGCCGACCTGTTCGCCGAGTTCGACCACACCGCCCCTGAAGACCTGCCATCGGGCGACGTGAAGTACCACCAGGGCTTCAGCTCCGACGTGACCACCCCTGGCGGCCCGGTCCACCTGTCGCTGGCGTTCAACCCGTCGCACCTGGAAATCGTGAACCCCGTGGTCGAAGGCTCGGTGCGCGCGCGCATGGACCGCCGCGCCGACCCCCTGGGCAAGCAGGTGCTGCCCGTGCTGGTGCACGGCGACGCGGCCTTTGCCGGCCAGGGCGTGAACCAGGAAACCCTGGCGCTGGCCCAGACCCGTGGCTATTCCACGGGCGGCACGGTGCACATCATCATCAACAACCAGATCGGTTTCACCACCTCCGATCCGCGCGACGCACGTTCCACGCTGTACTGCACCGACATCGTGAAGATGGTCGAGTCGCCCGTGCTGCACGTCAACGGCGACGATCCCGAAGCCGTGGTGCTGGCCACCCAGCTCGCCCTCGAGTTCCGCATGGAATTCCAGAAGGACGTGGTCGTGGACATCATCTGCTTCCGCAAGCTGGGCCACAACGAGCAGGACACGCCAGCCCTGACCCAGCCGCTGATGTACAAGAAGATCGGCCAGCACCCCGGCACGCGCAAGCTGTATGCCGACAAGCTGGCCACGCAAGGCCTGGGCGAGACCCTGGGCGACGACATGGTCAAGGCCTACCGCGCCGCCATGGACGCGGGCAAGCACACGGTCGATCCGGTGCTGACCAACTTCAAGAGCAAGTACGCGGTGGACTGGAGCCCGTTCCTGGGCAAGAAGTGGACCGATGCCGGTGACACGGCGATCCCGCTGGCCGAGTGGAAGCGCCTGGCCGAGAAGATCACCACCATCCCCGAAAGCGTGACGCCGCACCAGCTGGTCAAGAAGGTGTACGACGACCGCGCCGCCATGGGCCGTGGCGACACGCCCGTGGACTGGGGCATGGGCGAGCACATGGCGTTTGCCTCGCTGGTGGCCAGCGGCTTCCCTGTGCGCCTGTCGGGCGAGGACTGCGGCCGTGGCACGTTCACGCACCGCCATGCCGTGATCCACGACCAGAAGCGCGAGAAGTGGGACATCGGCACCTACGTGCCGCTGCAGAACGTGAGCGAGAACCAGGCTCCGTTCGTCGTGATCGACTCCATCCTGTCCGAAGAAGCCGTGCTGGGCTTCGAGTACGGCTACGCCTCGAACGACCCCAACACCCTGGTGATCTGGGAAGCCCAGTTCGGCGACTTCGCCAACGGCGCGCAGGTCGTGATCGACCAGTTCATCGCCTCGGGTGAAGTCAAGTGGGGCCGTGTCAACGGCATCACGCTGATGCTGCCGCACGGCTACGAAGGCCAGGGCCCCGAGCACAGCTCGGCCCGCCTGGAGCGCTTCATGCAGCTGGCCGCCGACGCCAACATGCAGGTGGTGCAGCCCACCACGGCCAGCCAGATCTTCCACATTCTGCGCCGCCAGATGGTGCGTGATCTGCGCAAGCCGCTGATCATCATGACGCCCAAGTCGCTGCTGCGCAACAAGGACGCCACCTCGCCGTTGTCCGAGTTCACCAAGGGCAACTTCCAGACGGTGATCCCGGAGCAGGACGAAGCCATCGTGAAGAAGGCCGCCAAGGTCAAGCGCGTGATCGCCTGCTCGGGCAAGGTGTACTACGACCTGGTCAAGAAGCGCACCGAGCGCGAGGACGACGACGTCGCCATCATCCGCGTCGAGCAGCTCTACCCCTTCCCGCACAAGGCCTTCGCAGCCGAGCTCAAGCGCTTCCCCAACGCCACGGACATCGTGTGGTGCCAGGACGAGCCACAGAACCAGGGCGCCTGGTTCTTCATCCAGCACAACATCCACGAGAACATGCTCGATGGTCAGAAGCTGGGCTATGCCGGCCGTGCCGCTTCCGCGTCGCCAGCCGTGGGCTATGCCCACCTGCACCAGGAACAGCAAAAGGCCCTGGTGGATGCCGCTTTCGCCAAGCTCAAGGGTTTTGTCCTGACCAAGTAAGGCCAGCTACCCGAACGTACACAGAACAGAACCCTACTGAAAGAATTCAAAATGGCTATCGTAGAAGTCAAAGTCCCCCAGCTGTCCGAGTCCGTGGCCGAAGCCACCATGCTCACCTGGAAGAAAAAGGCCGGCGAAGCGGTCGCAGTGGACGAGATCCTGATCGAAATCGAAACCGACAAGGTCGTGCTCGAAGTGCCCGCTCCCTCGGCTGGCGTGCTCGCCGAAATCATCCAGGGCGACGGCGCCACCGTGGTGGCCGACCAGCTCATCGCCAAGATCGACACCGAAGGCAAGGCCGGTGCTGCGGCTCCCGCTGCCGCTCCTGCGGCGGTCGCACCGGCACCCGCCGCTGCAGCAGCTGCGCCTGCCGCCGCCGGTGGTTCCAAGGGCGATGTCGCCATGCCCGCCGCTGCCAAGCTGCTGGCCGACAACAACCTGTCCGTCTCGGCCGTGGCCGGCACGGGCAAGGATGGCCGCGTGACCAAGGGCGACGTGCTGTCGGCCGTGGCCGGTGGTGCCAAGGCGGCCGTGGCGGCCCCGAGCAGCATCCCCACGGGCGTGCCCACCAAGGCGCTGCCCCAGGTGTCCGCCCCAGCTGCCAAGGAAGACCTGAGCGGCCGTCCCGAGCAGCGCGTGCCCATGAGCCGCCTGCGCGCCCGCGTGGCAGAGCGCCTGCTGCAGTCGCAATCGACCAACGCCATCCTGACCACGTTCAACGAAGTGAACATGGCCCCGGTGATGGACCTGCGCAAGAAGTTCCAGGACAGCTTCACCAAGGAACACGGCACCAAGCTGGGCTTCATGTCCTTCTTCGTCAAGGCCGCCGTGCACGCCCTGAAGAAGTACCCCGTGCTGAACGCCTCGGTCGATGGCAATGACATCGTCTACCACGGTTACTTCGACATCGGTATCGCCGTGGGCTCGCCCCGTGGCCTGGTGGTGCCCATCCTGCGCAACGCCGACCAGATGAGCTTCGCCGACATCGAGAAGAAGATCGCCGAATTCGGCAAGAAGGCGGCCGAAGGCAAGCTGGGCATCGAAGAGATGACCGGCGGCACCTTCTCCATCAGCAACGGCGGCACCTTCGGCTCCATGCTGTCCACGCCCATCATCAACCCGCCACAGTCGGCCATCCTGGGCGTGCACGCCACCAAGGACCGCGCCGTGGTGGAGAACGGCCAGATCGTGATCCGCCCGATGAACTACCTGGCCATGTCCTATGACCACCGCATCATCGACGGCCGCGAAGCCGTGCTGGGCCTGGTGGCCATGAAGGAAGCGCTGGAAGATCCATCGCGCCTGCTGTTCGACATCTAAAAGTACGCGAAATGACCCACCCGCGTGGCCGGCCCCAGGCCAGGCCCGCCGGTGGGTCTTTTTTCCAATGAACGATTGAGTGAGTGAGACCGACATGAGCAAACAATTCGACGTGATCGTCATCGGCGGCGGCCCCGGCGGCTATGTGGCTGCCATCCGCGCAGCGCAGCTGGGCTTCAACGTGGCCTGCATCGACGAGTGGAAGAACGACAAGGGCGGCCCCGCACCGGGCGGCACCTGCACCAACGTGGGCTGCATCCCCTCCAAGGCGCTGCTGCAATCGTCCGAGCATTACGAGCACGCCAACAAGCACTTTGCCGAGCACGGCATTTCTGCCAGCGACGTGAAGATCGATGTGGCCAAGATGCTGGCGCGCAAGGACACCGTCGTGAAGCAGAACAACGACGGCATCCTGTACCTGTTCAAGAAGAACAAGATCAGCTTCTTCCACGGCCGTGGCTCGTTCGTGAAGGCGGCCGAAGGCGGCTACGAGATCAAGGTGGCTGGTGCCGCCGAAGAGAGCATCACCGGCAAGCAGATCATCATCGCCACCGGCTCCAACGCCCGTGCGCTGCCCGGCACGCCGTTCGACGAAGAGTTCGTGCTGTCCAACGACGGCGCGCTGCGCGTGGGCGCGGTGCCCAAGAAGCTGGGCCTGATCGGCTCGGGCGTGATCGGCCTGGAAATGGGCTCGGTGTGGCGCCGCCTGGGTGCCGAAGTCACCATCCTCGAAGGTCTGCCGACCTTCCTGGGCGCGGTGGACGAGCAGATCGCCAAGGAAGCCAAGAAGGCCTTCGACAAGCAGGGCCTGAAGATCGAGCTGGGCGTGAAGGTCGGCGAGATCAAGACCGGCAAGAAGGGCGTGAGCATCGCCTACACCAATGCCAAGGGCGAAGCCCAGTCGCTGGACGTGGACAAGCTCATCGTCTCCATCGGCCGCGTGCCCAACACCATCGGCCTGAACCCCGAAGCCGTGGGCCTGGCCCTGGACGAGCGTGGCGCCATCGTGGTCGACGGCGACTGCAAGACCAACCTTCCCGGCGTGTGGGCCGTGGGTGACGTGGTGCGCGGCCCGATGCTGGCGCACAAGGCCGAGGAAGAAGGCGTTGCCGTGGCCGAGCGCATTGCCGGCCAGCATGGCCACGTGAACTTCAACACCGTGCCCTGGGTCATCTACACCAGCCCCGAGATCGCCTGGGTGGGCCGCACCGAGCAGCAGCTCAAGGCCGACGGCGTGAAGTACAAGGCCGGCAGCTTCCCCTTCCTGGCCAACGGCCGCGCACGCGCGCTGGGCGACACGACCGGCATGGTCAAGATGCTGGCCGATGCCGAGACCGACGAAATCCTGGGCGTGCACATCGTGGGCCCGCAGGCCAGCGAGCTGATCGCCGAGGCCGTGGTCGCCATGGAGTTCAAGGCCAGCAGCGAAGACATCGCGCGCATCTGCCACGCCCACCCCAGCCTGAGCGAAGCCACCAAGGAAGCGGCCCTGGCCGTGGACAAGCGCACGCTGAACTTCTGATGATCTGATCTCCACCCCGTGGAGATGGATGGCGCCGTCGCCCTGAGAAGGGCGGCGGCGCCTTGTGCATTGTTCAATCCCAGCAGAGGCGAGCGCACCGTGACTGTCAAACAGGCCTACCTGGCCGAACTCGAGGCCAAGGGCTTCCAAAGCGACCCCGCGCAACTGCGCGCCGTGGATGCGCTGCAGCGCTGCGCCGACGAGTGGGCGACCTACAAGGAGCGGCGCTCCAACGCCTTCAAGAAGCTCATCAACCACCCCGACATCCCGCGCGGCGTCTACATGTACGGCGGGGTGGGGCGGGGCAAGAGCTTCCTCATGGAATGCTTCTTCAATGCCGTGCCCTTGAAGCGCAAGGTCCGGCTGCACTTCCACGAGTTCATGCGCGAGGTGCACCGCGAGCTGGCGGCCCTGCAGGGCACGCAGAACCCGCTCGATGTGCTGGGCGAGCGCATCTCCAAGCGCTACAAGCTCATCTGCTTCGACGAATTCCACGTGGCAGACATCACCGACGCGATGATCCTGCACCGCCTGCTGGTCTCGCTGTTCGAGAACGGCGTGGGTTTCGTCACCACCTCCAACTTCATGCCCGACGAGCTGTACCCGGGTGGCCTGCACCGCGACCGCATCCTGCCGGCCATTGCGCTGCTCAACGAACGCCTGGAGGTGGTGAACGTGGACAACGGCACCGACTACCGGCGCCGCACCATGGAGCAGGTCAAGCTCTACCACACGCCCCTGGGCCCCGAGGCCGACGCCGAGATGAACGAGGCCTTCAACCAGCTGGCCGAAGTGCACGACGAAGACCCGGTGCTGCACATCGAGGCGCGCGAGATCCGCGCCAAGCGCAAGGCCGGCGGGGTGGTATGGTTCGACTTCCGTGAACTGTGCGGCGGGCCGCGTTCGCAGAACGACTACCTGGAGATCGCCACGCAGTTCCACACCGTGCTGCTGTCCGACGTGCCCTACCTGCCGGTGGCCATGGCCTCGCCCGCGCGGCGCTTCACCTGGCTGGTGGATGTGCTGTACGACCGGCGCGTCAAGCTCATCATGTCGGCGGCCGTGCCGCCCGAGGCGTTGTACACGGAAGGCCCCCTGGCACACGAGTTCCCGCGCACGGTGTCGCGCCTGAACGAAATGCAGTCCAAGGAATTCCTGGCGCTCGAGCGCCGTGTGGTGGATACAGGGTTGACATGACGACAAGCAAGACGACGATGCGGCGTTTCCTCTCCATTTCCGCGCTGTGCCTGGCCGTGCAGGCGGGCCTCTTGGCGCCTGCCCTGGCGCAGGACGATGTGCCCCCCGACGCCACCCCCGAGCGCAAGGCGGCCCACGCCCAGCGCAAGGCCGAGCGGGCCCACATCGAGGCGGAGCGCAAGGCCCTTGCCGAGCGCCAGCTGGCCGCCGACAAGGAGTGCTACAAGCTGTTTGCCGTGGAGGACTGCCTGCGCACCTCGCGCAATCGCGCGCGCGAGGCCGAGGCCGGGCTGCGCAAGCGCGAAATGCAGATCAACGATGCCGAGCGCAAGGAAAAAGCCGCCGACCGCCGCCGCAGCATTGCAGAAAAACAGAGTGCCCAGCCCGGCCCCCCGGGGGAGGCTGCAGAGGTCGGGATCGGCGTGCGCGGCCAGCCGCATGTGCAGGCCCCGCGCCCGCCGCGCACCCCCAAGACCCCGGTGGTGCCGACCCCGCGTGCCCAGGACATCCAGCAGCGCGAGGCCGAACAGGCCCAGCGTGCTGCCGAGACCGCCCAGCGCGCCGATCGCGCGCGCGAACGCCACGCCCAGGAGCTGAAGGCCGCCGAGGCGCGCCGCGCCCGTGTGGCCCGCGACCAGGCCGCCGCGGCGGCAGCGGGTCGCAAGCCGGCGGCGCCGCTGCCGGTGCCAGCCCCGGACGCGGCCCGTTAAAGGGAGTCATCTTTGTTCGCCTCGCGCCGCATGCCGGGCCCGAGGTGGCAAGCAAGCGCCTCGTCGCGCGCCGTCAGGCCTTGCTGGTGCTGGCGCCCGCCGCCGCAGCGGGGGCACCACCGGCGGGCACAGGGCGTGCCCCCATGCCCAGGCCCTGCATGGGCTTCTTCTCTTCGACCAGGGCCTCGATCTTCACGATGACCAGCGACAGGTTGTCGCCGCCCCCGCGGGCCCGCGTGCGTGCCTTCTCGATCAGGAACTCGGTCGCCTCGCGCGGTGAGAGCGATTCCACCACCGAGGCCAGCTCGGTGGGCGAAAAGTAGTGCCACACGCCGTCGCTGCAGGCCATGAGCGTATCGCCCGGGTGCAGCTGGGAAATCAAGTGCGTGGTGATGGGTGGGTCGCTCTCGGTGCCCAGGCAGCCCACCAGAATGTTGGAATGGGGGTGGTTGTTGGCCTCGGCCTCGGTCAGCTCGCCACGGTCCACCAGGGCCTGCACATAGGAATGGTCGCTGGTGCGGTGTGTCAGGCGCGCGCCCTGGAAGTGGTAGATGCGCGAGTCGCCTGCATGCACCCAGTGGCAGTCACCGCGCGGATTGATGAGGAAGGCCGCGACGGTGCTGTGCGGCTCCTGCTCGGCCGCGATGGCCGTGAGGCGGATGACGATGTGCGCTTCTTCCACCATGCTCTTGAGCATGGCGGCCGCGTCGTCGGTCTCGGGGGAGTAACGCTCGAACAGCTGGCGCGCCGTCATCATGACCTGGTCGGATGCCTTGCGGCCACCGCTGCGCCCCCCCATGCCATCGGCCACGACGCCCAGCACGCAGCCGTTGTGTCGGGCGTGCGCGATCAGGGCGACCTGGTCTTGCTGGTACTCGCGGTCACCCTTGTGGATGCCGGTGGAGGCGATAAGGCGAAACGCTTTGGTGCTCATGCTGGTGATTGTGGTGTGTCAACGGGCCTGGCTGTCGTTCGAAGGGTCTGATGCGCGTATTATCCGCCCGCCTGTGGCATTTTTGCCATGACTGCCACGCGCCTCCCTTGAAATCAACCCACCCTCTGCTCCCTCGCCACGCCCTTGTGCTGTGCATGGAGCGCTTGCTACACCCCGGGGAGCCTGCCTGATGCCGCTGCCCGAGATGGTGCAGGAGGTGTTCGCACCCGGCGGCCTGCTGGCGCGCGCGGATGCGCAGTTCCGCCCGCGCGAAGGCCAGACCCGCATGGCCGCCGCCGTGGCCCGCACCATGGAGGAGGGCGGTCTGCTCGTGGTCGAGGCCGGCACAGGCGTGGGCAAGACCTTCTCCTACCTGGTTCCGGCCCTGCTCAGCGGCGAACGCGTGCTGCTCTCCACCGCCACCAAGGCCTTGCAGGACCAGCTGTTCGCGCGCGACCTGCCGCTCCTGGCCGATGTGCTGGGCGTACCGGTGCGGGCCGCCTTGCTCAAGGGCCGGGCCAGCTACCTGTGCCTGCACCGCATGGTGCAGGCCCGCCAGGACGGTGCGGTAACAGATCGTAATGTTGCGCGCGTGCTGGCCAAGGTGGAAGCCTGGTCGCACAGCACGCGAAGCGGTGACCTGGCAGAACTCACGGGCCTGGATGAGCGCTCGCCGGTGATTCCCCTGGTGACCTCCACGCGCGAGAACTGCCTGGGCGCAAGCTGCCCGCGCGCGCGAGAATGCCATGTGAACATCGCCCGGCGCGAGGCGCTGGCGGCCGATATCGTGGTGATCAACCACCACCTCTTCTTTGCCGACATGGCGGTGCGCGAATCCGGCGTGGCCGAACTGTTGCCCACGGTGCGCGTAGTGGTCTTCGACGAAGCCCACCAGATCAGCGAGACCGGCGTGCAGTTCCTGGGCCTGCAGCTGTCTTCGGGCCAGTTGCTCGACTTTGCGCGCGACCTGCTCGCCGCCGGCCTGCACCATGCCCGGGGCCTGGCCGACTGGGTGACCCTGGCCGGCCGGGTGGAGCAGGCCGTGGGTGAGCTGCGTGCGGCTGGCGGCAGCGCCCAGGGCAAGCACGGCTGGACCGGGGCCGCCCCCGAGGGCGCACAGGCCGACGCCTGGGACGCCGCGCTGCGCCTGCTTGTCACCGCCTGCGCCCAGGCACAGGAGACGCTCGACCAGCTGAGCGAGACCGCCCCCGATCTGGAACGCCTCTACGAGCGCAGCACCGAACTGCTGGCCCGCCTGGGCCACTTTGCGGGCGATTGCAGCCAGGAGGCGGTGCGCTGGATCGATCTGGGCGGCAGCAACCAGGTGCGCCTGGTGGAATCGCCGCTGGACATCGCGCACGCCATGCGCACCCGCCTGCTCACCCAGCCCGCACAGAGCGTGCGCGATGACGAGTGGCCCGATCCCGAGGGCGAACGCGGCCGTGCCTGGATCTTCACCTCGGCCACCCTGGGCGCCGACGAGGGCCTGACCTGGTTCGTGGAGCGCTGTGGCCTGGAGGGCGCCGAGATCCTGCGCGTGGACAGCCCTTTCGACTACGCCACGCAGGCCGCGCTGTACGTGCCGCGCTACCTGCCCAAGCCGGCGGACCCGGCCCACAGCGCCGCCATCGCCCGCCTGGCCGGCGACGCTGCGGCGCGCATCGGCGGGCGCACCCTGGTGCTCACCACCACGCTCAGGGCCCTGAACACCATCGGAGACCTGCTGCACCAGCGCTTTGGTGGCGGCCAGGACCTCGCGGTGCTGGTGCAGGGCGAGTGGCCCAAGCGCCGCCTCATGGAGCGCTTTCGCGAAGGCAGCGCGCACGGCGGGGCAGGTTGCATCCTGGTGGCCTCGGCCACGTTCTGGGAGGGGTTCGACGTGCCGGGGGATGCGCTGCAGCTGGTCATCATCGACAAGCTGCCGTTCCCGCCGCCGGGCGATCCGCTGGTCGAGGCACGCAGCCAGCGCATCGAGGAAGCGGGGGGCAGCTCGTTCCAGCAGTATTCGGTGCCCGAGGCGGCCGTGGCGCTCAAGCAGGGGGCCGGTCGGCTGATACGGCGCGAATCAGACCGGGGGGTGCTGGTGGTCGGCGACACGCGCCTGGCCACCATGGGCTATGGCAAGCGGCTGCTGCGGGCCCTGCCGCCCATGCGGCGCCTGGAAACCCCGGAAGATTTCGAGGCCGCGCTGGACGATCTGCGGGCAGCGCGTTCAGACCCGGGCTGAGCGGGTCGTCAGATGCTGCTTACCAGAACTTCCACCACGGATCCGACTTGCCCTTGAAGCCGGTGCGCGTGTATTCGCTTTGCGGGTACGAGGCATCCATCACGCGGCGGGTGTCGTCGCGCAGCTGGGTCATGCCCAGGGCGTCGTAGGACTGCAGCAGGATGTATAGCGCCTCTTCGACCGCCGGCACGCCCTGGTAGTCGGCCACGGCCACCTGGGCGCGGCTGATGGCGGCCACGTAGGCGCCGCGCTGGTAGTAGTAGCGTGCCACGTGCACTTCGTACTGCGCCAGCGAGTTCACGATGTAGGTCATGCGCTGGCGCGCGTCCTGCGCGTAACGCGAGTCAGGGAAGCGCGTGGTCAGTTCGCTGAACGATTCGAAGGAGTCCTTGGCGGCCTTTTGGTCGCGCTCGGACAGGTCCTGGCGCGACAGCCAGGAGAACATGCCCAGGTTGTCGTTGAAGTTGACCAGGCCCTTGAGGTACAGGGCGTAGTCCAGCGCGGGGCTGGCGGGGTGCAGCTTCATGAAGCGGTCCAGCGTGGCCACGGCCTGGGCCTTTTCGCCCGCCTTGTAGTGGGCGTAGGCCTTGTCCAGCTGGGCCTGCTGGGCCAGCGGCGTGCCGGCGGCACGGCCCTCGAGTTTCTCGAACAGCGGCACGGCCTTGTCGTAGCCGCCGGAGTTCATTTCGTCCTTGGCTTCGGAGTAGATGCGGTTCGGGCTCCAGTTGGCGGTCTTGTCTTCCGTGGTGGTCGAGCACCCGGCGAGAACGCCTGCAGCCAGCAGGGCGGAGATAAACGGCAGTGGGGCACGAAGCATCGCAAGCAGCTTTCAGGCAAAAAAGAAACGGAATGTTCCCGGGAACCTGCAGCGCGCGGCAACCCTGCCGCGCCCATTCCCGGTGGGTCACCCAACAGGGCATTGTACCGGCGGCATCCGGGCCTGGAATCTCCCTGTCGCAAACGTTTCGGTTACGGGATGCACCGGGCTTTCTACAATGGAGCCCATGTTTGTCCACCTGCGCCTGCACACCGAATTTTCCGTCGTCGACGGGACCACCCGCATCGATGAAGTCGTCAAGGCCGCTGCCGGCGACGGCCAGCCCGCCCTGGCCATCACCGACCTCAACAACCTCTTTGGCGCCATCAAGTTCTACAAGGAAGGCCGCGGCAAAGGCGTCAAGCCCCTGCTCGGGGCCGAGATCTACCTGGAGGGCGAGGGCACGGCCCCGCCCTCGCGCATGATCGTGCTGGTGCAGAACCGCCAGGGCTACCTGAACGTGTCAGAACTGCTGGCCCGTGCCTGGACGCGCAACATCGTCAAGAACCTCGCCGTCTGCACCTGGGAATGGCTGCAGGAGCTGTCCGAAGGGCTGATCGTGCTCTCGGGCGCCCAGGCCGGCCCCGTGGGCCAGGCCCTGGTCAAGGGCGATGATGCCGGCGCCGCCAGCCTGGCGCTGCGCCTGGCGGGGATCTTCCCGCACCGCTTCTACATCGAGCTGCAGCGCGCCGGTCGCCCCGACGACGAGGCCCATGTGGTGGCCGCGGCCCAGTTGGCCGCGCGCCTGCACCTGCCCGTGGTGGCCACCCACCCGGTGCAGTTCCTGGAGGACGAGGGCTACGAGGCGCACGAGGCGCGCGTGTGCATCGCCGAGGGCGAGATCCTGGCCAACCCGCGCCGCGTGCGCCGCTTCACGCGCGAGCAGTACTTCAAGTCCTCCGCCCAGATGCAGGCGCTGTTCGCCGACATCCCGTCGGCGATTGCCAACACGGTCGAGATCGCCCAGCGCTGCAACCTCACGCTGGTGCTGGGCAAGCCGCAGTTGCCGGACTTCCCCACGCCGGGCGGCATACCGATCGACGAGCATTTCCGCAACGAGTCCTTCGCAGGGCTGGAAGAACGTCTCAAGCTGCTGTTTCCGAAAGAAGCCGACCGGGAGGCCCAGCGCCAGCGTTATGTGGACCGGCTGGAGTTCGAGATCGGCACCATCCTCAAGATGGGCTTTCCGGGCTACTTCCTCATCGTGGGCGACTTCATCCAGTGGGCCAAGGAAAACGGCTGCCCCGTGGGGCCGGGCCGGGGGTCGGGTGCCGGCTCGCTGGTGGCCTATGCGCTCAAGATCACCGACCTCGATCCGCTCGAATACAACCTGCTGTTCGAGCGCTTCCTGAACCCGGAGCGGGTGTCCATGCCCGACTTCGACATCGACTTCTGCCAGTCCAACCGCGACCGCGTGATCGACTACGTGAAGGACAAGTACGGCAAGAACGCCGTGAGCCAGATCGCCACCTTCGGGACGCTGGCGGCCAAGGCCGCCATCCGCGACGTGGGCCGCGTGATGGACATGAGCTACACCTTCTGCGACGGCATCTCCAAGCTCGTGCCCGGCAAGCCCGGCATGTCCTACACCCTGCAGTATCCGCCCGAGACCAAGAAGGACGGCGACAAGAACAACTACGCGCTGGAGCTCGAGCCCATGCTCTATGAGCGCGTGCGCAAGGAAGAGGACGTCAAGACCGTCATCGAGATGGCGCAGAAGCTCGAGGGCATGACGCGCAACATCGGCATGCATGCCGGGGGCGTGCTGATCGCCCCGGGCAAGCTCACCGACTTCTGTCCGCTGTACCAGCAGCCCGGCAGCGAATCGGCCGTGAGCCAGTACGACAAGGACGACGTGGAGGCCATCGGCCTGGTGAAGTTCGACTTCTTGGGCCTGGCCACGCTGACCATCCTGGAGATCGCGCGCGAGTTCATCATGAAGCGCCACAAGGGGCAGGAGAACTTCGCGTTCGAGGCCATCCCGCTGGACGACGGGCCCACCTACAAGCTGTTCTCCGACGGCAAGACCGAAGCCGTGTTCCAGTTTGAAAGCCGCGGCATGCAGGGCATGCTGCGCGAGGCGCGCCCGAGCCGGCTGGAGGACCTGATCGCCCTGAACGCGCTGTACCGCCCGGGCCCCATGGACCTGATCCCCAGCTTCGTGAACCGCAAGCACGGCAAGGAAGTGGTGGAGTATCCGCACCCGCTGGTGGAGAAGGTGCTGGCCGAAACCTACGGCATCATGGTGTACCAGGAGCAGGTGATGCAGACCGCCCAGGTGCTGGGCGGCTACAGCCTGGGCGGCGCCGACATGCTGCGCCGTGCCATGGGCAAGAAGAAGGCCGAGGAGATGGCCGAGCACCGCCTGATCTTCCGCGCCGGTGCCGCCAAGCAGGACATCAGCGAGGATAAGGCTGACGAGGTGTTCGACCTGATGGAGAAGTTCGCGGGCTACGGCTTCAACAAGTCGCACGCCGCCGCCTACTCGCTGCTGGCCTACCACACGGGCTGGCTCAAGGTGCACTACACGGCCGAGTTCTTCTGCGCCAACATGACCGTGGAAATGGACGACACCGACAAGCTCAAGGTGCTGTTCGAGGACGCGCGCAAGAACTTCGGCATGACCTTCGAGCTTCCCGACGTGAACCGCGGCATGTACCGCTTCGAGCCGGTGACGGACAAGGTCATCCGCTATGGCCTGGGGGCCGTCAAGGGCGGAGGGCAGGCGGCCATTGAGGCCATCGTGGCCGCGCGCGAAGGCCGCGGCGAGGGCCCTAACGGCTCCACCAAGGGCCCGTTCAAGAGCCTGTTCGACTTCTGCCTGCGCGTGGACCGCGCGCGCATGAACAAGCGCACGGTGGAGGCCCTCATCAAGGCCGGCGCCTTCGATTCGCTCAACCTCAACCGCGCCTCGCTGCTGGCCTCCATCGACCGGGCCTTCGACTTCGCAGCGGCCTCGCTGGCCAACGTCAACCAGGGTGGCCTGTTCGACATGATGGGCGACGACGCCCATGGATCGAGCACGCAGGAGCCCGACCTGGTGGATGTGACGCCCTGGGGCATCAAGGAGCGCCTCACGCTGGAGAAGACGGCCGTGGGCTTCTACCTCTCGGGCCACCTGTTCGACGAGGTGGCCGTGGAGGTGCGCCGCTTCGTGCGCACGCAGATCGACGAGCTCATCGACAGCCGCGAACCGCAGATCCTGGCCGGCATCATCAGCGACCTGCGGGTGATCAACGGCCAGCGCGGCAAGCTGGCGCTGTTCAAGATCGACGACAAGTCGGCCGTGATCGAGGCCTCGGCCGACGAGGCGCTGATCAACACCTACAAAAACCAGCTCAAGGACGACGAGTTCGTGGTGATGATGGGCCGCCTGCAGCTCGACCACTTCAGCGGCGGCCTGCGCGTCAAGGTGCAGCAGGTCTGGGACCTGGCCGGCGCGCGTGCGCGCTTTGGCAAGTACCTGCATGTGGTGGTCAACGACAAGGCACCCGAAGTGCAGAAACTGCTGCGCGAGTTCCCGCCACGCCGCGAAGAGGCGCCCGAGGGCGATCTGCTGCACGGCCTGCGCGTGCGCATGGGGCTGCGCTGCACCGGCACGGCCCAGGGGGCCGCCAGCAGTGCCACGGCCGTCGCCGAGATCCAGCTGTCCGACAGCAGCCGCTTCTACCCCAGCGATGCCGCGCTGGCCGCCTGGAGCGCCCAGGTCGGCGCTGGTTCCGCCACGGTCGTTTATGAATGAAGCACCCCCTGAGTTGCTACGCGCCTTCCCCCCTCTCTCGACTCGCTGCGCGAGTCGGGAGGGGGACGCCCCCAGCGCAAGCGCTGGACACGCCGCCTTCGCGGCGGGGCGGCCCTTGCGCGGGGGGCGCTGGCCTAGGTCGCGCCAGTTTCAAAGGTTGCGGAGGATGGGCAATGCAGCTCCGAGATGGCACACAGCCCCATCGCTGCATATGCCTGCGCCGACCGTTTCGCAGGTCTGGATATGGCCTGGCAGGAATATTGCTGAGGGTGGCCTTGAAAAAAAACGGACCAACATCAGATTTCTCCTGCGGCAGCGGTACGCGCGGGTCGCTAGAATGAAATTCATGGCAACAAAACCACCTTCTCCCAAAGCCGCGCCGCCTGTCACCAGGCCTGCGCGGGATGACGGCGGTTCGGTCGTGCTGGAAAGACGCACGCAAAAGACCCAGCCCCCCCAGATGTACCAGGTGGTCATGCTCAATGACGACTACACGCCCATGGAGTTCGTCATCGTGGTGCTGCAGGAGTTCTTCAGCAAGGACCGGGAGCAGGCGACCCAGATCATGCTCAAGATCCACCTTGACGGCAAAGGCGTCTGCGGCGTGTATTCGCGGGACGTGGCCGCCACCAAGGTCGAACAGGTGCTCGACGCGGCCCTCAAGGCCGGGCACCCGCTGCAATGTGTCAGTGAGCCTGTTGAATAACAGGTCTTTGATCCCGATCTACAGTTATCCCTTCCACGCAAGCACAAAGGAGTTCACATGATTGCCCAGGAACTGGAAGTCAGCTTGCACATGGCCTTTGTTGAGGCCCGCCAGCAGCGCCACGAATTCATCACCGTGGAGCATCTGCTGCTTGCACTGCTCGATAACCCCAGCGCAGCGGAGGTGCTGCGCGCCTGCTCGGCCAACATCGATGACCTGCGGTCGTCGCTGTCGAATTTCATCAAGGACAACACCCCCCAGGTCGCCGGCACCGACGAGGTGGACACGCAGCCCACGCTGGGTTTCCAGCGCGTGATCCAGCGCGCCATCATGCACGTGCAGTCCACCGGCAACGGCAAGAAGGAAGTCACCGGCGCCAACGTGCTCGTGGCCATCTTCGGCGAGAAGGACTCGCATGCCGTGTACTACCTGCACCAGCAGGGCGTGACGCGCCTGGACGTGGTCAACTTCATCGCCCACGGCATCAAGAAGGGCGAGCCGCCGGAACCCGCCAAGGCCGAGAACCAGGCCGAGGGCGAGGAGGGCGGGTCTGCCGAGCGCAACGAGAAGGCCTCGCCGCTCGAGCAGTTCACGCAGAACCTCAACCAGGCCGCCAAGGATGGCAAGATCGATCCGCTGATCGGGCGCAACTACGAGGTGGAGCGCACCATCCAGATCCTGTGCCGCCGCCGCAAGAACAACCCGCTGCTGGTGGGCGAAGCCGGCGTGGGCAAGACCGCGATCGCCGAGGGCCTGGCCTGGCGCATCACGCAGAACGACGTGCCCGAGATCCTGGCCGAGGCCGTGGTGTACTCGCTCGACATGGGTGCGCTGCTGGCCGGCACCAAGTACCGCGGTGATTTCGAGCAGCGCCTGAAGGGCGTGCTCAAGTCGCTCAAGGACAAGCCCAACGCCATCCTCTTCATCGACGAGATCCACACCCTGATCGGTGCGGGCGCAGCCTCGGGCGGCACGCTCGATGCATCCAACCTCTTGAAGCCGGCGCTCTCCAGCGGCCAGCTCAAGTGCATCGGCGCGACCACCTTCACGGAGTACCGCGGCATCTTCGAAAAGGACGCTGCGCTGTCGCGCCGCTTCCAGAAGGTGGATGTGGTCGAGCCCACCGTGGCCGAGACCATCGACATCCTCAAGGGCCTGAAGTCGCGCTTCGAGGAGCACCACAGTGTGAAGTACGCCACGGCCGCACTGCAGGCCGCGGCCGAGCTCAGCGCCAAGTACATCAATGACCGCCATCTGCCCGACAAGGCGATCGACGTCATCGACGAAGCCGGTGCCGCCCAGCGCATCATGGTGCCGAGCAAGCGCAAGAAGACCATCGGCAAGGCCGAGATCGAAGAGATCGTGGCCAAGATCGCGCGCATTCCGCCGGCCAACGTCTCCAACGACGACCGCAGCAAGCTGCAGACGCTGGAGCGTGACTTGAAGAGCGTGGTGTTCGGCCAGGACAAGGCCCTGGAAGTGCTGGCCAGCTCGGTCAAGATGGCACGTTCGGGCCTGGGCAAGGGCGACAAGCCGATCGGCTCGTTCCTGTTCAGCGGCCCCACGGGCGTGGGCAAGACCGAGGCCGCCAAGCAGCTGGCCTACATCATGGGCATCGAGCTCTTGCGCTTCGACATGTCGGAGTACATGGAGCGCCATGCCGTGAGCCGCCTGATCGGTGCGCCTCCGGGCTATGTCGGCTTTGACCAGGGTGGCCTGTTGACCGAAGCCATCACGAAGAAGCCGCACGCGGTGCTGCTGCTCGACGAGATCGAGAAGGCCCACCCGGACATCTTCAACGTGCTGCTGCAGGTCATGGACCATGGCACGCTGACGGACAACAACGGCCGCAAGGCCGACTTCCGCAACGTCCTGATCATCATGACGACCAACGCTGGCGCCGAGACCATGAACAAGGCGACGATCGGCTTCACCAACCCGCGCCAGGCGGGCGACGAGATGGGCGACATCAAGCGCCTGTTCACGCCCGAGTTCCGCAACCGGCTGGATGCCATCGTCAACTTCAAGGCACTGGACGAGCAGATCATCCTGCGCGTGGTGGACAAGTTCCTGCTGCAGCTGGAAACGCAACTGGCCGAGAAGAAGGTGGAAGTCACCTTCACCGACACGCTGCGCAAGCACCTGGCCAAGAAGGGCTTCGATCCGCTGATGGGTGCTCGCCCGATGCAGCGCCTGATCCAGGACACCATCCGCCGTGCGCTGGCCGACGAACTGCTGTTCGGCCGGCTCACCGAAGGTGGCCGCCTCACGGTGGACATCGAGATGAAGGCCGACGAGAAGGGCGTGGAGCAGCCGGAAGTGCTGCTGGACATCCAGCCCCTGCCGAAGAAGGACCGCACCGCCAAGTCGGAGCCTGCGGAACCCGAAGAGGCCACCGCCGATTGAGCGAGCCACTGGCTCCATGCCAAAAGCCCACAGCACCCGCTGTGGGCTTTTTTCATGGCGCGTGCGCCTGGCCGTGCCCTGCCGGAACACGCCGCCCTGAGTGCACCGTTGCGCAGGCAACACGTCAGGCTATCACACGCTTTGTTGCATCAAAAAGAAAGCCCGCTCAGTGTTTTCCTTCAGGATTGCGCCATGTTTCTTGGGTAGAGTGGCATGGAGCGCATCACATCAATGAAGAAGGAGTAATTACATGAGCCAGAAAGTCGCGTACGTCACCGGGGGCATGGGGGGCATCGGAACGGCTATCTGCCAGCGCCTGCACAAAGAGGGTTTCAAGGTCATTGCGGGCTGCGGCCCGACGCGCGACCACGCCAAGTGGCTGGCCGAGCAAAAGGCCCTGGGCTATACGTTCTACGCGTCCGTGGGCAATGTGGGCGACTGGGACTCCACCGTCGAGGCCTTCAGCAAGTCCAAGGCCGAGCACGGCAGCATCGACGTGCTGGTGAACAACGCCGGCATCACGCGCGACCGCATGTTCCTCAAGATGTCGCGTGAGGACTGGGACGCCGTGATCGAGACCAACCTCAACAGCATGTTCAACGTCACCAAACAGGTGGTCGCCGACATGGTCGAAAAGGGCTGGGGCCGCATCGTCAACATCAGTAGCGTAAACGGTGAAAAAGGCCAGGCCGGCCAGACCAACTACTCGGCCGCCAAGGCCGGCATGCACGGCTTCTCGATGGCCCTGGCCCAGGAACTGGCCACCAAGGGCGTCACGGTGAACACCGTGAGCCCGGGCTACATCGGCACCGACATGGTCAAGGCCATCCGCCCCGACGTGCTCGAGAAGATCGTCGCCACCGTGCCCGTCAAGCGCCTGGGCGAACCCAGCGAAATCGCCTCCATCATCGCCTGGCTGGCGTCGGAAGAGGGCGGCTACGCCACCGGTGCGGACTTCTCGGTCAACGGCGGCCTGCACATGGGCTGATGCCTCGGCGGAGTCATCTGCCGACCAACAAAAAAACCCGCCAAGGCGGGTTTTTTCATTTCTGATCAAAGAGGTACCGACGCCAGAAGCGCTTTGTTCAGGCCTCAGCCCACGAACTTGCCGTTGGAGCCCATGATGCCCAGATCGATGAATTTCGACCCCACAAAGGGCGTACCGCCTGCGAAGTCCACCAGGAAGCCGCCCATGTCGTTGTTGCGCATGCCGGCCAGCGCGCTGCGCAGCTTGGCGCGACTGAGGTCCTTGCCGGCGCGGTCCAGGCCGTCGATCAGCACGCGGGCGTTGACGTAGCCCTCGAAGCTGCGCGCCGAAAACTCCTGCTGGCCAGCAGCGCGCATGGCGCGCTGGTATTCACGCACCAGGGCCACGCTGGTGCGCGTGGCATCGGGCATGACCATCGACACGGCCAGGCCGCCGGCCTTGGCGCCCAGCTGGCGGAGGTTCTCACCGCTGAACGCCACGCTGGTGGCGGCCAGCGGCGTGCTGGCCGAGACCTTGCGGAACTCGTTGACCAGCGCAGCGCTGACGTCGCCGGCCGTGCCCAGCAGCACGGTCATGGGCTTGGCGCCGACGGCCTGCTGCACCACCTGGGCCACCTGCTCGCCCTTGGCGTCGAGCTTGAAGGCCTTGGGCGCGGGCTGGTTGACGGCCTTCAGTGCATTGTTCACATCGGCCAGGAACTCACGGCCGAACACCGTGTCCTGGTAGACCACGGCCAGGTCGGTGATGCCCATGGCAACCAGCTTCTTGGCCAGGCGCTGGGCTTCGTCGGAGTAGCCTGCGCGCACGTGGAAGACCGAGCGGTACTCGGGCTTGCGCAGCGAGGATGCGCCGCTCTGCGGGGCCACGTAGGGAATCTGCGCTTCATCGACCAGCGGCATGATGCGCTGGTTGTTGGGCGTGCCCATGCACGACAGCAGGGCTGCGACATTGCCGTCGGCGATCAGCTTGCGCACATTCTCTTCCGAGCGTGCGGGCTCGTAGCCGTCGTCCAGCGCCAGCAGGCGCAGTTCACGGCCATGCGTGCCACCGCTGCGCGCATTCGCCTGTGCGATGCCGGCATCCAGGCCTTGCTTGAGTTCCTTGCCCAGGCTGGCCAGGGGGCCGGTCATGCCCAGCGAGCAACCGATGGTGACCACCTTGGCGTCGATGGGGTCCTGGGGGCCGGCCCATGCGGCAGGGGCGAGCGAGAGGCCGGTGGCGGTGGCAAGAAGGGACTGGGTGAACTGGCGGCGTTGCATGAGAAAAGTGGCGATGGTCGAAAAGGAGGGCGCTGCCACGGGATACCGTGGTGGCCAGGGGCCCCTGGCTGCATGGATAGCGCAACCATAGGGAAAACCCTGATTTTATCGACCAATCGTGAGCGGCGTCAAAAAACGTTTCAGCTCAAAGGACAAGTGGCGGCGTCCGGAGGACGGCCGGTGCCCCGGCTCAGCGCGCGCAGCGCGCCAGGTATGCATCCTCGAAGCGCTTGAGATCGCTGCGCTCGCCCTCGCTGAGGTCGGTGCGTGCCTTCTTGAGCGTCAGGATGCGGCGCGACTCGGCGCATTGCTGGCCGCGGCGGGCCGCGTCGGCTTCGGAGGCCTGCTGTGCCTGCTGGGCCTGGCGGTCTTCGTCGCGCCGCTGCTGGCGTGCCTCGCGTTGCTCACTGAAATAGCGGGACGAGGCTTCGCTCTCCTCTTCCCGGCAGTCGCGCTCGAATTCGCGGCGCATGCCCTCTTGCACGTCAGCCTTGATGTTGCGGGAGTAGGCCGTGCGCAGGGTGTCCTTCAGGCTGCGGCAGCGCTCGCTCATGTACTGCTGGTGGTCGGCGGCGGGCGCGGTGGACACCGTGCGGCTGGGCGAACGTTCCTGGCGGTACTCGCTTGCTGCAGGGCCAGCCGATACCGACGTGGTCTTCATGCCTTGCGGACAGGCCCGGAAAGAGGTGTAGGTGTTGCCACTGTCGTCCCGGCAGGTGTAGCGTGTCTGCGCGCTCGCAGCGACGGGCGCAAGGGCTCCCAGGGCCGCCAGCAGCAGGGCGGCGCAAGCAAGGCGCAGGGCGTGCCGGACACGCGCTGCTCGGGCCGAGCTGTGGTGGTACGTCCGCATTGGTGGTCTTCCTTTCCATGGTTGAAATCCCGGATGCCAGCGAGGGCTCGCCAGGGGCGCACCGGGAGGTGCAATGCATGGATTGTTCGATGACCGGTCCTGGAGGGCGTTCTCCGCCTTGTCCACTGGCGCTGCGGGGCGCTTGACAATGTGTCCACTGGGTCGGAATCGGGCGCCCTGGGGGGAAGGCGGTCTGCGCCGGAGCAATGCGCAGAGCAGGTGGAAAAAAGGAGAAGGCGCGGCCTTGGCGTGCGTGGCTGCAATCCGCGCCGGGCGCCGGACGCAAAAAACCCCGCGGTGGCGGGGCTTTCCTGCTGGAGGAGTAGTGGGAACAGTAGGAAGAGGGGGCGGCCCGGGTGGAATCCCGGGGCTGCCACACCCTCAGAAGCGGGCCGGGGCGCGCTTGCGGTCGCGTTCGTCTTCGGGCCAGGCGGACAAGATTGCGGTGGTGTTCATGTTGGAAAACTCCTGTGATGTACCAACAACGCACCCGCTTCCCGTCCGGTTGACAGCGTTTCGCAAAAAAATGCAACCCAAAATCAAAAAATTTCCAGCCCCGGATTGCTTCAAAAAATATAGCAAGCGATTCAAGCAGGACAACATGTAAATCCTGGAAACAGGGGCAATGAATTACAGGGTTTTACAACTCAGGCGCCCGCAGCAGTCGAAATTTCTTCAAGCGCCGACGAAATTTCCAGCCAGCGCTCTTCGAGTTGCGCCGTTTCGTCGTTGCCGGTTTTCAGCCGGCGCCCGCACTCGGCGATCTCGGCCGGGGGCAGGGCTTCGGTGAGCCGGCGCTCCAGTTCGGCGCGCTCGGTGGACAGCGCGGCCAGCCGCTTGTCGATCTGTTCGAGCTCCTTTTTCAGCGGACGGGTCTTTTCCGCCAGCTGTTGGCGGCTCTGGGCGTCGAGCTTGCGCTGGTCGCGGCCGCCTGCTGCGGCAGGCGCGGCCGCCTTGGGAAGGGTGGCTGCAAGTGCTACCGGTGCGGGGGCGGGTGCCGGTGCAGGGGCTGCCGCCGCCTTCGCGGCCGCAGCCTCGGCCTGGCGCGAGAACTCGCGCAGGCGCTTGGCCTCGTCGAGCAGGTAGCGCTGGTAATCGTCCAGGTCGCCGTCGAACGGGCCAACCACGCCGCGGCCCACCAGCCAGAACTCGTCGCACACGGCGCGCAGCAGGGCCCGGTCGTGGCTGACCAGCATCACCGTGCCCTCGAACTCGTTGAGCGCCATGGACAGCGCCTCGCGCGTGGCCAAGTCCAGGTGGTTGGTCGGCTCGTCCAGCAGCAGCAGGTTGGGGCGCTGCCAGACCATCATGGCCAGCACCAGGCGGGCTTTTTCGCCGCCGCTCATGGTGCCCACGGCCTGTTTGACCATGTCGCCGCTGAAATTGAAGCTGCCCAGGAAGCTGCGCAGGTCCTGCTCGCGCGTGGATTCGCGCGCGTTCGCGCCCATCTCGCGCGCCAGCCGGATCATGTGTTCCAGCGGGTTCTCGCCAGGGCGCAGCACGTCCAGCTCCTGCTGCGCGAAGTAGCCGATGGACAGGCCCTTGCCCTCGGTCACGGTGCCCGCCAGGGGCGCCATCTCGCGCGCGATGGTCTTGACCAGGGTCGACTTGCCCTGGCCGTTGGCGCCCAGGATGCCGATGCGCTGGCCGGCCAGCACCGATTTGCTCACGCCGGTGAGGATGGTCTTGACCTCGTCGTCGGTGGTGTAGCCGAAGGCGGCGTCGCTGATCGCCAGCATCGGGTTGGGCAGGTTGACTGGCTCCTTGAACTCGAAGGTGAACTCGGCCTCGGCCAGCAGCGGGGCAACCTTTTCCATGCGCTCCAGGGCCTTGACCCGGCTCTGTGCCTGCTTGGCCTTGCTGGCCTTGGCCTTGAAGCGGTCGATGAACTTCTGCAGGTGGGCGATCTTGTCCTGCTGCTTGGCAAACGCCGCCTGCTGCAGCTCCATCTGCTGGGCGCGCAGCTCCTCGAACTTGCTGTAGTTGCCGCCATAGCGCGTGAGCTTGGCGCTGTCGATCTGCAGCGTGACGTTGGTGACGGCGTCCAGGAATTCGCGGTCATGGCTGATCACGATCATGGTGCCGGCGTACTTCTTGAGCCAGGCTTCGAGCCAGACGAGGGCGTCCAGGTCCAGGTGGTTGGTGGGTTCGTCGAGCAGCAGCAGGTCCGACGGGCACATCAGCGCGCGCGCCAGCTGCAGGCGCATGCGCCAGCCGCCCGAGAAGCTGTTCACCGGGCGCTCCAGCTCGTGCGTCTGGAAGCCCAGGCCCAGGATCAGCGCCTGTGCGCGCGGCACGGCATCGTGGTCGCCGGCGTCGGCCAGGTCGGTGTAGACCTGGGCGATGGCCATGCCGTGTTCGGCATCATCATGGGCGGTGTCGCTTTGTTCCAGCCGCACCAGTTCGGCGCGCAATTCGGCCAGGCGGGTGTCGCCGGCCAGCACGAAGTCGGTGGCCGTCTCCTCGGTCTCGGGCATGTTCTGCGCGACCTGGGCCATGCGCCATTGGCGCGGAATGGAAAAATCGCCCCCGTCCTCGTGCAGGCTGCCATTGAGCAGCGCGAACAGGGTGGACTTGCCCGCACCGTTGCGGCCGACCAGGCCGACTTTCTCGCCCGGGTTCAGGGTCACGGAAACGCTGTCCAGCAGCACCTTGGTGCCGCGCCGCAGGACGATGTTCTTCAGGTTGATCATGCAGTGTTCAATCACGGAGCCGCTGCCACAGCGTGCAGCAGGTCCCAGGTACAAATCGGGTGGAGGATCGGGGGGATCCTTGGGGACGGCGATCGGGCTGCCGGGCCCGGTCCTCCCAGGGCCCGCAAGGCGGGCAACCTGGGATTGTCGCCGATATGGGTGAAAGCGGGAAAGCCGCTGCTGCGAAAGCTACCTGACAGGCGCGGCGACGACCTCGTACCAGGCCCAGCCCTCGTGCTCGCCCAGAAGGCGAAGGTGCGGGTTCTCGCGGAACTCGAAGACGCCCGCATTCGCCGTGACCACCTGCGCTCCGCTGGTGGCGAAGTCGAAGCGCCGCGGGTCCAGCAGCACGCGCACCGAGTCGGGCGTGGGGTTCACCACCCGGTAGGTCGCAGGAGCGGCCATGGCCTCTTGCACAAAGGTCAGGTGCTGGTAGCGGTTCACCGTGTCCTGTTCGCTCGCGGGCAGCTGCATGCTGCGCCATACGCTGGGCTGGGGGTAGTAGAAGACCCCGTCCACCACCGGCACGCCGGCCGCGGCCAGGGTCATGGCATGCGAGGTGCTGGGCAGCACCACCAGCACGCGGCGCATCTTCGCTATACCGTCTGCTCCGGCAGGGCCGGCCACAAAGCCACGCACAGGCTCGGCCAGGGCCACGCGCGCCGGGGCCAGACCCATGGGATTGAAGTCGAACACCGCCAGGGCATAGACCACCATGGTCAGCGCAATCGAATGCCCGACCTGGCCGCGCACCAGCCAGTAGGCCGCAAGCCCTGCAACCGCGGCCATGCTCCAGAGGAACAGGGCCGTCATGCCGGGGTGGAAATCCTCAGGAATGCCCGCCAGCACCAGGACTGCCAGCGCGGCGCTGAACAGCCCCAGCACCACGGCGGCGGTGCGCGGCGGCGTTGGCAGGGCTGCGGCAGGCGCTGCCGTGCGCGCCTGGCCGAGCAATGCCACGACCAGCAGGCTGGCCAGTGCCAGCGACAGGTCGATGCGCGAAGATGACACGTAGTGCCAGAACATGGCCTTGGACAGCACCAGCGGCACGCCCCAGACCACGAACACCACACCGAACACCGAAAAGGCCGCGCAGGCCGCCAGCACCCAGGGCTGGGCTCCTTTGGTGCGGATCTGCCGCAGGCACAGAAACCAGATGGGCAGCAGCAGCAGGAAGTAGGAGCCGAACTCGCTTTCGTTGAAGATGCTGCCCTGCAGGTTGGACAGGGTGTCGGCATTGCCGAAGCCACGCAGCAGCACCAGAATCGACAGATCGCCCCCCTGGAGCGCAGCGCGCTGGCCGGGGTAGACCGTGCCCCGCATGGCGGCAATGGCGTCGCGCGCATCGTGCCACCAGAAGTACAGCAGGGCCCCCAGCAGCGCCGTGGCCAGGGCAAAGGCCAGCGGGGTCTGCCAGCTCCAGCAGACCTGGCGGCGGTTGCCGATCAGCCAGGCCACGAGGACCATGGCATACAGCGTGGCCACCGTGATCTGCCAGGGCGGGTACAGCACCAGCGCAAACCCTGCAAGGAACCAGCCCAGCGCAAAGGCCAGCCAGCCCATGCGGATGCCCGGGCGCTGCTGCAACATGAGGAGGGTGGCCGCCATGGCCCCCGAGGGGAAGAACACCACGTACAGGGGCCAGTGGGACCAGCTGGCCGCATACGGTGCCAGGCAGAACAGCAGCGACAGGGCCAGGTTGCGCCCTGGGCACCCTGGTGCCAGCACCTCCAGAAACCACCACAGCGCCAGCAGGCAGGCAAAGAACGGAAAGAACCAGTACCACGCGAGCGCCTTGTCCAGCGGCAGCGCGAAAAAGCCCCAGGTAGCGGGGCGCGCGAGGGCGGAGATGTGCAGCACCGGCACGCCCGTCATGCCGATCACCATCATGTTCTCGCCGTCCAGGCCCAGGTTGCGGTTGACGACCGGGAACGGCGGCTGGTGGTTGGCCTGGGCCAGGGCACTGGCGGCCACCACCATCCACTCGTCGGAGCGTACTCCGCGCGGCTGGCCCGCCAGATGGGTGACAGCGCTGTCGGTCGACAGGAAAGTGTGGGGTGCACCCTGGTCGCTGCGGCCCAGCAGCAGCTCCAAGGACGATCCGGTGGCGCCCATGCCGACCAGCACGAGGAACAGCGCGGCAATGCCGCCCGCCACCGCAGGCCGGTGGCCGCCGACCCAGGCCCCCAGGCGCCGCTGCAGGCGCGTGGCGCCCGGCAACAGCAGCACCACGATGGCCGCGGCCACAACGGCCGCGATCAGCCAGTGCCGGCCCGGCGTCTCGGGGCCGGTGAGCTGGCCTGCCGCCGGCGAGGAGGGGTTGACGTTGAAGCGCGCGCCATCTTCGAAGCGAGCGATCACGGTGAGAGGCTGTGGCCCGCCTTCCTGGTAGCGCGGGTAGCGCAGCTCCAGGGCGAACCCGAGGGGAATGGTGTGGCCCTCTTTGAAATAGACCGCCACTGTGTCACGGGTGGACCGCGTCGGGACGGCAATGCGCTTCTCGCTGTCGCCGATGCGCACAAGGAAGTCCTTGGGCAATTGCTGGTTCTGCGAGTCATAGCACCAGCCGGTGATGCGCACCATGCTCCTGGCGCTGTCGTACTCCACGGTATCGACAAAACCGTACACGCCGGGTGCCAGCAGTTGCTGGGCCCGGGCGCTTCCTGGCAGGCAGAGCAGCAGGGCGCACAGCCAGACCCAGGCCAGTGCAGCCCAGCCCCCCCGTGAAAAACCGCGCTGCACCTCGCTCATCGGGAAGCAGCCACCGTCACCACGATGCCGGACATGATGAGTGCCGTGCCCACGAAGTAGCCGGGCGCGAAGCGCTCACCAAAGAAGAAGCGGCTGGCCAAGGGGACCAGGATGAAGGCCAGGGCCATGAAGGGGTAGACCTTGCCCAATTCGGCCTTGCGCAGGATCAGCACCCAGCCGATCGAGGTGATGCCATAGAGCACCATGGTGGCAAAGAACACTGCCAGGGTTTCGATGGCAAAGAAGCTGCCGGTCTTGTTCATGGAATTGGCGCTGACCTTGAACAGGATCTGGCCGATGGCAATGCCCAGCACGCAAAGAATGGTCAGGAGATAGACGTACATGGATCGTGATTCCGGTTGGAGGGGAGGGGCTGGGCCCGCGCGATGTTAAAGGAGGCGCAGCAGCGCATAGCGCTCGGAAAGGGTGGTGGCTATGATATAGAGCGAGCCCAGCGCGAACACCGCCGTAAGTCCGTGGGCCACGACTCGGCCGGCGGGCGAGGTCGCCTGGCCCATGGGCCCCAGCGCGGTGGCGGCCAGAAGTGCTGGCACGATGAAGTAGCGGCCCTGCACGCCGCTGATGATGGGGACGGGATGGTCGTTCCAGCTGATGGCCAGCGCCAGGAACACCAGGGCCGAGCTGGCCAGCCCCACGAAGAGCAACAGTGCGCGGGCGGCGGTATCGCGCCAGAGGTAGCGCGTGGACCCGAGGGTCACGGCCAGCGCCAGTGCCAGACAGCACCAGATGCTCTTCATCTCTTCTTTGGTGACGGCGGCATCGAGCCAGCCCATCATGCCGACGAAAGAGTAGGCGTAGAAATACCCGGTTTCGCTGTCCAGGAGCGTATCGCGAACCAGGCGGGCGAACCCGAGCGGGTCCTGCAGGTAGATAGCCAGGATCTCCAGGGTTCCATGGTTGCGCACCAGACGGCTGTCGGCCGTGCTGGCGAGCCCGTAGAGCGTCCAGCCGGCGCAGGCCACGCACAGCGCAATCCAGGCCAGCAGGTGGCTGACCGAGAAGCGGCGCACCAGCAGCCACAGTGGCAGCAGCAGCAGAGGAGCGAGGTTGGTGCGCGAGGTGACCAGCAGGAAGGTGCAGGCGTACAGCGCATACTCCTGCAGCCGATTCGGCTCACCCCGGGGGGGCCCACAGCGCACCGAGAACAGGGCCGCGAGCAACAGCGCAGCGGCGATGCTCAGCCCGTCGATGGTGGGCGAGATGACCTGGAACATGGCCATGGGCATGAGCAGCAGCGCCCGCACCAGCAGGTTGGGCGTGAAGAGCCGCCAGGCCCAGGCCATCAGCGCCAGCGCCGTGGCCGCCACCGCCAGCCGGGTCAGCTCGTAGCTGGCTCGCATCGACAGGTCGAGTGCCCGTGCCATGCGCAGGCCCAGGGCATGGGGCAGGTAGATGAACGGCGCGTAGTAGCCAGTGCCTGCCGCGTTCACGAACATGTCCTGGTGCGCCCAGCGTTGCTGGGCGGCCTGCTCCATCAGCTCCCGGGCCGAGGCCTTGGGGTCACGCTCGTGGCCGGCAATCTTGCGCATGCTCTGCACAAAGGCCTGGAAGTTGCGGTCCACGTAGCCGCCCTGGTTGCCGACTTCGTCCGGCTCGTCCTTGCGCAGCGTCCACTGGCCATGGGCGATCATGTCGGCGCGCAGCAGGTGCGAGTTCTCGTCGGGCGATTGCAGGGCCGGCACCAGGCGCATCAGCCCCCAGGCAACCAGGAGTGCCAATGTGAACCAGACGACCTGTGCCACCAGGCGGGATCGAGGGGAGCGGAATTCGGTGTGGATCGGCATGGATGGGAGTGAGCGCGCCGCGCCCGGATGCCCTGGCCCGCCGGTTCCCGCAGGGCTGGGCACCCCGGGTTTCAGGAGCGCTTATCGAGGTCGATCTTGCCGTGCAGCACCTTGTGCAACGGCTTGAGCGGCACGGAGGCGATGTCGTGCCCGATGAAGGCCAGCAAGAGCTGCAGGCCGGCAATGATGGGCAGGGCGGCCAGCATGACCGTACCGGCCGACGAATAGGCCTGGTGCACGCTGGAGTTGATCCAGTGCAGCACACCGAAGACCGTGCCGAACAGCAGCATGGCAAGGCCCAGCGGCAACTCGATCGACGCGAGAGACATGTCGCGCAGGTAGTAGTTGTAGAAGATCCGCTTGGCGAAGTTGCGCAGGTGCTTGACCGTGAACTCGGGCAGGATCTTGCTGATCTTGAGGTTGCTTTCCTCGTCGGCGTAGTGCGCGTTCATGGGCACGTCCACCACCACGGCGCGCAGCGTGTTCAGGCGGAACAGCATGTCCGTCTCGAAGAAGTAGCGCCGGCTGATCTTGTCGAACGGCAGGTAGCTGGCCACGCGTGCGTGGATGGCCGTATAGCCGTTGGTCGGGTCGAACACCTGCCAGTAGCCCGACGAGATCTTGGTCAGGAAGGACAGCGCCGCGTTGCCGAAGATGCGCATGGGCGGCATCTGGTGGATCTCTTCGAGGTCGAAGAAGCGGTTGCCCTTGGTGTAGTCGGCCTCGCCGCTCAGGATGGGGGCGATGAAGCCGGGCAGGAGGCGCGGGTCCATCTGGCCATCGCCATCGACCTTGACGATGATGTCGTAGCCCGCCTCGATGGCGCGGCGGTAGCCGTGCATCACGGCGCCGCCCACCCCCAGGTTCTCGGGGTTGAAGACCACCTCGACCCGGGGGTCGGTGCAGTTCTGCTGGATGAAGGCGCCGGAGTTGACCGGGCACTTGTCGTCCACGGCAAAGATGCCATGGACCTCGGGACCGATGCGCTCGATGACGCCCAGCACATGGCCCGTGACCTTGTAGCAGGGAATGACCACGGCAACGCGGGCAGGTGCCATCGGTGGGGGGGACGAAAGGAGTTCGGGGGCTGTTGCGGGGGAGGGGATGCCGTTCATGTCTGGACCAATGCCTCCCGCGTGACGAGCAGCACCTGGTCTTCACCGGCGCTGGTATCGATCCAGTAGACCGGCAGGTGCGGGAAGGCCGCCTCGAAGTGCGCGCGCTCGTTGCCGATCTCCAGCAGCAGCACGGCGTTCTCGCCCATGCGCGCAGGCGCATCCTTGAACAGCTGGCGGATGAAATCCATGCCATCGGCACCCCCGGCCAGGGCCAGCTCGGGCTCGGCCCGGTACTCGGCCGGCAGTTGCGCCATGCTGGTGCTGTTGACGTAGGGTGGGTTGCACAGGATCAGGTCCCAAGGGCCGGGCAGGGCAGCGAGGCCGTCCGACAGCTGCAGCGTGATGCGGTCCTGCAAGCCATGGCGGTCCACGTTGATGCGGGCCACTTCCAGCGCCTCGGGCGAGATGTCGGCGCCGGTCACGGTGATCTCGGGCCAGGCCATGGCGGCGAGCACGGCCAGGCTGCCGTTGCCGGTGCACAGGTCCAGCACCCGGTGTGTCTGTTCGCTCAGGAACTCGTCCACGCTGCCATCGGCCAGCAGTTCGGCGATGAAACTGCGCGGCACGATGGCGCGTTCGTCCACGTAGAAGGAAACGCCCTGCAGCCAGGCCTCGCGGGTCAGATAGGCGGCGGGCTTGCGCGTGGCGATACGCTCCTGCAGCAGGGCCTGTGTCTGGGCCAACTGCTCAGGCGAGACCGCCTGGGTAGCGACGGAGCCAGGCTCGCCCGACAGGTCGCTGTCGAGAGGCAGGCCCAGGCGCCACAGCACCAGCCAGGCGGCTTCGTCCTGCGCATTGGCCGTGCCATGGCCGAACGAGACGCCGGACGCTGCCAGCAGCGCGGCGGCAGATTGCACCACAGCACCCACGGTGCCCCCGGTCAGCACCGCGCTCATGCGGCCACCGCCGCGGCCGCCAGGGCCTGGGCGTGCAGGTTCTCGAGGGTGCGGCGGTAGATCTGGGTCAGCGGCTCGATGTCGGCCACCACGATGTGTTCGTCGATCTTGTGGATGCTTGCATTGGGCGGCCCCAGCTCGATCACCTGGGGGCAGACCTGGGCGATGAAGCGGCCATCGCTGGTGCCGCCCGTGGTGGACAGCTCGGTGGTGATGCCGGTCTCGGCCGCAATGGCCTGCTGCACGGCCGTGACCAGCTCGCCCGGCGTGGTCAGGAAGGGCTGGCCGCCCAGGGTCCAGCGCAGCTCATAGTCCAGTCCATGGGCATCGAGCACGGCATGCACGCGCTGCTTCAGGCCCTCGGCCGTGGATTCGGTCGAGAAGCGGAAGTTGAAGTCCCACACCACCTCGCCGGGGATGATGTTGGTCGCGCCCGTGCCGCCATGCACGTTGCTGATCTGCCAACTGGTGGGTGGAAAGAAGTCGTTGCCCTGGTCCCACACGGTCGCGGCCAGTTCGGCCAGCGCCGGCAGGGCCTGGTGGATGGGGTTGCGCGCCAGCTGCGGGTAGGCGATATGGCCCTGGATGCCGCGCACGGACAGTTTGCCCGAGAGCGTGCCGCGCCGGCCGTTCTTGATCATGTCACCGGTGCGCTCGACCGAGGTCGGCTCCCCCACGATGCAGTAGTCCAGGCGCTCGCCGCGTGCCTTGAGCTGCTCGACCACGACCTTGGTGCCGTCCACCGAAGGGCCTTCCTCGTCGCTGGTGAGCAGCAGGGCCAGGTTGACCGCGGGATCGGGCGTGGCAGCAAGGAAATCCTCCACCGCCACCACGAAGGCAGCGATCGAGGTCTTCATGTCGCTGGCTCCGCGGCCAAAGAGCTTGCCATCGCGGTGTGTGGGCACGAAGGGGTCGCTGGTCCACTGGTCCAGCGGGCCGGTGGGCACCACATCGGTGTGGCCGGCAAACACCAGGGTCTTGGGCGCGGAGCCCGCGCCTGGCCGGCGCGCCCAGAGATTGCTCACGCGGAAACTGTCGGGGCCGCTGTCGATGCGCTCGCACACGAAGCCCAGCGGCACGAGCCGCGCCGCCAGCAGCTCCAGGCAACCCGCGTCCTCGGGGGTGATGGAGGGCAGGGAGATCAGCTGTTCGGCCAGGTGCAGGGTACGGGACATCGCAGGAAAATAAAGGACAGGGACAAAGACAAAAAGTACAGTGGGGAGCGGCGCGCGCTCCTGGTTCAGGTGGTGGGTTTCACGTCAAGCACGATCTCGGTGAAGGAGGGCGTATCGTCGGGTGCGTCGCGCGATTCCTTCTGCGCCTTGGCGGCATTGGCGGCCAGCGCGAAGTCGTTCTGCAGCCGCCACATCAGGTTGGTGGGCGAGTCGGCGAAGGCCAGGCCTTCCTTCTTGTCGATGCGCTTGTCGATGATCATGCGCGCCAGATCTTCCTCGAAGGTCTGCGAGCCCTCGGCCATGGACTTTTCCATGGCCTCCTTCACGCCGCCGAAGTCGCCCTTTTCGATGAGGTCGGACACCAGCTTGGTGTTGAGCATGACCTCCACGGCCGGCAGGCGCCCCCCGTCCATGGTGCGCACCAGGCGCTGCGATATCACGGCCTTGAGCGCCGAAGCCAGGTCGCCCAGCATGGTCGGGCGCACTTCCACGGGGTAGAAGGACAGGATACGGTTGAGCGCGTGGTAGCTGTTGTTGCCGTGCAGCGTGGCCAGGCACAGGTGGCCCGACTGCGCATAGGCAATGGCCGCGGACATGGTCTCGCGGTCACGGATTTCGCCGATCAGGATCACGTCGGGTGCCTGGCGCAGCGCGTTCTTGAGCGCCGTCTGCAGCGACTGGGTGTCGCTGCCGATCTCGCGCTGGTTGACGATGGATTTCTTGTTGCGGAACTGGTACTCGACCGGGTCCTCGATGGTGAGGATGTGGCCGGTGAGCACCTCGTTGCGGCTGTCGATCATCGAGGCCAGCGAGGTGCTCTTGCCCGAACCCGTGGCGCCCACCATCAGGATCAGGCCGCGCTTTTCCATGATCAGTTCCTTCATCACGCCGGGCAGGCCCAGCGAGTCGATTTCCGGAATCTGCTGCGAGATGAAGCGGATCACCACCGCATAGCTGCCGCGCTGGCGCATGGCGCTGATACGAAAACGCCCCACGCCCGAGAGCGGCACGCCCATGTTGAGTTCGCCGGTTTCCTCCAGCTCCTCGATGCGGTCGGGCGGAACGATCTCGGACAGCAGGTTGCGTGGCGCATCCGGCGGCAGGATCTGGTTGTTGATCGGCACGCACTCGCCGTTGATCTTGATCAGCGCCGGGGCATTGGCCGACAGGTAGACGTCCGATGCCTTCTTGTCGCTCATCAGGCGAAGAATCCGCTCCATCGTGCTCATGGTGTTTCCCCTCTCGTTCGTTGGTGGGCCGGCGCCGGCCGCGTGCGTGTGCGTGCTTCTCGGTGGCTGCAGGACTCGGTCAGTCGCGCAGCAGGTCGTTGATGCTGGTCTTGGAGCGCGTCTGCGCGTCCACCTGCTTGACGATGATGGCAGCATACATGCTGTAGGGCGCGCCATTGGCCGCCGTCTTGGGCAGGTTGCCGCTGACCACCACCGAGCCCGTTGGCACGCGGCCGTAGCTGATCTCGCCCGTGGCGCGGTTGAAGATGGGGGTGCTCTGGCCGATGTACACGCCCATGCCCAGCACCGAGTGCTCTTCGATCACCACGCCCTCGACCACTTCGGAGCGCGCGCCGATGAAGCAGTTGTCCTCGATGATGGTCGGGCCGGCCTGCAGCGGCTCCAGCACGCCGCCGATGCCCACGCCACCCGACAGGTGCACGTTGGCGCCGATCTGGGCGCACGAACCCACGGTGGCCCAGGTGTCGACCATGGTGCCTTCGCCCACGTAGGCGCCGATATTCACGTACGAGGGCATCAGGATCGCGCCCTTGGCGATGAAGCTGCCGCGGCGGGCTACGGCAGGAGGCACGACGCGCACGCCGGTGGCCTTCATCTGTTCTTCGTTCAGGTGGGCGAACTTGGTCTGCACCTTGTCATAAAAGCCCAGGTCGCCGGCCTTCACGACCTCGTTGTCCTTCAGGCGGAAGGACAGCAGCACGGCCTTCTTGATCCACTGGTGCACGGTCCACTGGCCCACGCCCTGGCGGGTGGCCACGCGCAGCGTGCCGTTGTTGAGTTCGGCGATCACGTGCTCGACGGCATCGGCCACTTCCTTGGGGGCCGCAGCGGGCGAGATGTTGGCGCGGTTTTCCCACGCGGCGTCGATGATGTTCTGGAGTTGTTGGGTCATGGATGTCAGACAGTACGGGATTGGATGAATTGGACGATGCGCATTGCGGCCTCCACGCATTCTTCGGCCTCGGCCACCAGGGCCATGCGCACGCGCTGGGCGCCGGGGTTCAAGCCCCCGGCCTCGCGGGCCAGGTAGCTGCCCGGCAGCACGGTGACATTGTATTGAGCCAGAAGCTCGCGGGCGAACTCGGCATCGGTCATTCCGAGCGCATCGGGCACCTTGGCCCACAGGTAGAAGCCTGCGTCGGGCAGCGCCACGTCCATCACGCCGGCCAGCAGCGGCGTGACCTGGGCGAACTTCTTGCGATAGAGCGCGCGGTTCTCGGTCACATGCTGCTCGTCGCCCCACGCGGCGATGCTCGCGGCCTGCACGACCGGGCTCATGGCACTGCCATGGTAGGTGCGGTACAGCAGGAAGGCCTTGATCAGCGCCGCATCGCCGGCCACGAAGCCGCTGCGCAGCCCGGGCACATTGCTGCGCTTGGACAGGCTGGTGAAGGAGATCAGGTTCTGGAAGTCCTTGCGCCCGGCCTGGATGGCGGCCTGCAGGCCGCTCAGCGGCGGCTCGTCGCGGAAATAGATCTCGCTGTAGCACTCGTCCGAGGCAATGATGAAGCCGTGGCGGTCGCTCAAGGCGAAGAGCTTTTGCCACTCGTTGAGCGGCATCACGGCGCCCGTGGGGTTGCCCGGCGAGCACACGAAGAGCAACTGGGTGCGCTTCCAGACCTCGGCCGGCACGCTGTCCCAGTCCACCGCGAAGTTGCGCGCCGGATCGCTCGGGGCGTAGTAGGGCGTGGCGCCCGACAGCAGGGCCGCGCCCTCGTAGATCTGGTAGAAGGGGTTGGGGCAGACCACCACGGGGTCGGGCTTCGTCGGGTCGACGATGGTCTGGGCAAAGGCAAACAGCGCCTCGCGCGAGCCGTTGATGGGCAGCACCTGGGTGCCCGCATCCAGCGTCAGCGCGTAGCGCTTGTGCAGCCAGGTGGTGAAGGCCTCGCGCAGGCGCGGCTCGCCCGCCGTGGCGGGGTAGCTCGCCAGGCCACTGAGGTTGTTACTGAGTGCGTCCTTGATGAACTGCGGTGTCGGATGGCGTGGCTCGCCCATGCCCAGGCTGATGGGGGAATACTGGGCCGGGGGCGTGACACCGGCAAAAAGCTTGCGCAGCCGCTCGAAAGGGTAGGGCTGCAGGCGGGAGAGCAGGGGGTTCATGGGCCATCATTATGGGTGATGCCGTGCCTGCCGGACCGCAGGTGGCCGGCTAGGCACGCTGGCGATGTGCTCCCCGGCACAAGCCCTATCGCAAACCCTTGGGTGGTACCGCTTGTCAATCCGGCGTAAGGCAGGTGCCTAGTATGGTTGTGACAGTCCCGGAGCGCGTCCCTGGTCCGGGCCACAACGATATCGGAGACAACATGGCAGGATCTGTTCCCCTGCGGCCCGGCCTGTGGTGGATGCGCCGGCTGCACCTTCCCGGCAAGCTGGCCACGCTGGCCGTGCTCATTGCCTGCACGCTGGCGGCTGCCTTGCTGGGCGCCCCCTGGTGGGTGGATCTGGCGGGCGGCCTGGTGGTGCTGTATGCGCTGCTGGCGCTGTACCTGAGCCTGGTGGACGACCTGGCGGCCCTGTCCGCCGCCATGGCGCGCATCACCGAAGGCGATTTGTGCGTGCAGGCGGCAACGGGTGGCAGCGACGAGGTGGCCCGCATGGCCCGGTCGCTCGATGCCATGGTGCTGCGCCTGTCGTCCATGGTGGCCGACATCCGCAGCAACGCCGCCCTGGTGGCCCATGCCGGCCAGAGCCTGGCCCATGGCAACCGCGAGCTGGCCGACCGCACCGAGCAGCAGGCCGCCAACCTGGAACAGACCGCCGCCAGCGTGGAGCAGCTCTCGTCCACCGTGCAGAACAACGCCCAGACGGCCCAGGGCGCCGACCAGCGCGCCGGCCAGATGCGCCAGGCCGCCGATACCGGGGCCGAAGCCATGGGCCGCGCCGTGCAATCGGTGCAGGCCATCCAGCAGGGCGCGCGCCGCATGACAGAGATCATCGGCACCATCGACGCCATCGCCTTCCAAACCAACATCCTGGCGCTCAATGCGGCGGTGGAGGCGGCCCGCGCGGGCGAGCAGGGCCGCGGCTTTGCCGTGGTGGCGTCGGAGGTGCGCACGCTGGCCCAGCGCTCGGCCAATGCGGCGCGCGAGATCCGCGAGCTGATCAATGACTCGGTCACGCAGGTGGAGTCCAGTGCCGGCCTGATCCGCACCGCGGGCGAAGGCATCACCGAGATGGCCGGCGGCATGCGCAGCGTGGCGGCCAGCATGTCCGAGATATCGAGCTCCAGCGCAGAGCAGAGCACAGGCCTGCGCGAGATCAGCAGCGCCGTGCAGCAACTCGACCAGATCACCCAGCGCAATGCGCAGATGGTGGGCCAGGCCGTGGGGCAGGCCGAGGCCCTGGAGAGCCGCGCCTCCACCCTGTCGCGCGCGGTGTCAGCGTTTCGCCTGCAGCAGGGCACGGCCGAGGAGGCGGTGGCCCTGGTCAAGCGCGCCGCGGCCCTGCACAAGGGCACCTCCCACGATCAGTTCCTGGCGCGCATCACCGACAGGAGCCAGCCTTTCCATGACCGGGACATGTATGTCTTCGTGCTCGACAGCGCGGGCACCTACCGGGCCTTTGGCGGCAACCCCGCCAAGGTGGGCACCCGGGTGCAGGACATTCCCGGCATTGACGGCAACCGGTTGATGGCGGAAATCTCGGCCCAGGCGAACATCGGGCCGGGCTGGGTGGAGTACGACATCACCAACCCCGCCAGTGGTGCGGTGCAGACCAAGATGTCCTTCGTGGAGCGGGCGGGCGACCTGTACCTGGGCTGCGGCGTGTACAAGGCCCTGGCCGCCAAGTGACGCCCGCCGGGCGGCGGCTCTGCGCTCAGCGCTGGGTTCCGGCGCGCTGCGCGCGGGCGCGCGCCATGGCCGCAGCGATGGCTGCCTTGCGGGCCTGTGCGGCGGTATGGCCGGTATCGGCACTGCCGGCGGGGGACGCAGTGGCATCACCTGGCGCCGCGGCGTCCTCGTCGTCCAGCGGCTCCGGTGCCGCCAAGGCCGTGCGGGCCTGGTGGACGGCATAGCGCTGCCGCGCATGGGCCGCCAGGTCCGGGCCCCAGGCGGCCCAGCCCGTGGCCTGCCCGCTCACGGGCTCCAGGGTGATGCAATCCACCGGGCAGACCGGAATGCACAGCTCGCAGCCCGTGCAGTGCGGCTCGATCACGGTGTGCATGCGCTTGTTGGCGCCCACGATGGCATCGGTGGGGCAGGCCTTGATGCACAGCGTGCAGCCTATGCACCAGTTCTCGTCGATCACGGCCAGGGTGCGCGGCGTCTCCAGCCCATGCTCGGCACTCAGCGGGCGCACCGGCTGGCCGGTCAGCGCCGCCAGCCGTACCACCCCTTCGGCCCCACCGGGTGGGCACTGGTTGATGGGCACGCTCTCGAACGCAATGGCCTGCGCATAGGCCGCGCAGTTCGGGTAGCCGCAGCGCGTGCACTGCGTCTGCGGCAGGGCCGCATCGATGCGGGCCGCCAGTGCATGCGCGGCCTGCCCTGCAGGTCGTGAAGGGATGGCGGGCTGGGCGCGCGGCTGCGGGCTCAAGCCTTGCGTGCCGACGTGGTGCGGCGGGTGCGCGCAGCCGCAGCGGCGGTAACCGCAGCCTTGGCCGCGGGAGCCTCCGGCTCAGGGGCTGCTGCAGCCCCCGTGGCGGGCCGGGCCTTGGCAGCCGGCTTGGCGGCGGCCTTGGCAGGGGCCTTCTTCGCAGCCGCCGCGCGTGGCGGCGCGGGTGGGTTGTCGTCGGGCATCTCGGTCACGGCCGCAGGGCGGGGGGCCTTTTTCTGCGGAACCTCGTGCTCCAGAATGAACTTGCGCACCTCGGGGTACACGATCTCGCGCCAGCGCCGGCCGCTGAAGATGCCGTAATGCCCGGCCCCCTTGGCTTCCAGGTGGCGCTGCTCTTTGCGCTCGATGCCCGTGCACAGGTCGTGCGCGGCCTCGGTCTGGCCCGATCCGGAGATGTCGTCGAGCTCTCCTTCCACGGTGAACAGGGCGGTGGTGGTGATGTCCTGCGGACGCACGCGCTCGACCTTGCCTTCGGGCGACCGCACGTCCCAGGTGCCATTCACCAGCTTGTACTCCTGGAACACGGTTTCGATGGTTTCCAGGTAGTAGTCAGCGTCCATGTCGAGCACGGCGTTGTACTCGTCGTAGAACTTGCGGTGGGCCTCGGCGCTGGCGTCGTCGCCCTTGATCAGGTCCATGAAGTAGTCGTGGTGGCTGGACGCATGGCGGTCCGGGTTCATGGCCACGAAGCCGGTGTGCTGCAGGAAGCCCGGGTAGACGCGGCGGCCCGCGCCGGGGAAGTTGTCGGGCACGCGGTAGATCACATTGTTCTCGAACCACTCGTAGCTGCGGTTCGTGGCCAGGTTGTTCACCGCCGTGGGCGACTTGCGCGCATCGATGGGGCCGCCCATCATGGTCATGGTCAGCGGCGTCTTCTCGCCACGGCTGGCCATCAGCGAGACGGCGGCCAGTACCGGCACCGTGGGCTGGCAGACGCTGATCACATGGCAGTTGCCATAGGTGGCCTGCAGGTGGCGGATGAACTCCTGCACGTAGTTCACGTAGTCGTCCAGGTGGAACTCGCCGTCCGCCAGGGGCACCAGGCGCGCGTTCTTCCAGTCGGTGATGTAGACCTTGTGGTCCTTGAGCAGGGTGCGCACCGTGTCGCGCAGCAGCGTGGCATAGTGGCCCGACAGGGGGGCGACCACCAGCACCACGGGCTGGGCCTTGATGCGCACCAGGGTGTCGGTATCGTCCGAAAAGCGCTTGAAGCGGCGCAGTTCGCAGAACGGCTTGTCCAGTTCGATGTTTTCGTGCACCGCCACGCCCACACCGTCCACATCCACGGTGTGGATGTCGAACACCGGCTTTTCATAGTCCTTGCCCAGGCGGTACAGCAGATCGTAGCCGGCCGACATGCGCTGGGCGAACGCCGTCTGGCTCAGGGGAGACATGGGGTTGCTGAAGAGTTTGGCCGCGGCTTGCGCAAAGTCGGTGAGCGGCTCCATCAGGGAGCGCTGGGTTTCGTAGATCTGGTACAGCATGGGGGGCGAAACTCCGTTATGTTGCAGTGCAATATAGCAGCACTTGGTTACCTCTGCATGCGGGAAAACCACCTAGACCCAGTCGCGCAGGTGACAGCGCTATCCATCTCCCGCCAAAAGACCGCAGATGGCTTGCGGTGCAATGCCAGCCTGCTATGGTTTTTTTCAGCAAAACCCTGCCTGCGGCGCGGCACCGGTCAGCCGTTGTCGGCCAGCCAGGATTCGAAGGCCTCGCGCGCCACGTTGCGCAGCGCGGGCCGGAACTGGGTGCGGTTGGAGAGGTACAGGCAGTGCCGGATCACCGTATAAGGGTTGAAGCTGCCCTGGGGGTTCTGTTCCTCGAAGTGCTGCTTGTAGCGCTTGACCGTGCCCACCGTCTCGCGCATCAGGGTGTTGAAGCGCGCGCGCGTGATGCCGGGCGACCAAGCCTGGATATCGTCCACGAAGCCGTCCACCTTGGAGGGGTCGAACTCGAAGTCCTTGAAGAAATGCGTGGCGATCTTGAGGAAGGTGAAGGCATTGAGCTCGCTGCCCAGGCTGGAGGAGGGCTTGGGCGCCGCCAGGCTGCCGTCGTCCATCTCTGCCTCGGCCTCCGCCGTCTCGTCGGGGGCCTGCAGCAGCGCGGTGGCCGTTTCGTCGCGGATCTGGCGAAACTCCCGGTCGGCCAGCTCGAACAGGGCCGACAGCACGTTGATGCGCCGCTTGAGCTGGCCGGGGATGGATTTCTTGTACTTGATCTTGTGGTCCAGCACGCTCCAGGAGTCCTGGATGATGGTGCGCACCTGCAGCTCGAAGGGCTGGTCGGCATGCGCGGCCAGCGCCGGCAGGGCACGCGGGCCAGGGCGCAGGTCCAGGTGCAGGCCCTTGTAGCCGAACGAGGCCTCGGTGCTCTCCACGGCCGAGGCCTTGTCGGTCACGTCGATCACCGCGAAATGCTGGCGCACGATCTGCGCCACCTTCTCGAGCTCATCCTCATAGAGGCAGACCACGCGCACACCGACCAGGTCGGTGATCCAGTGCTGGATCTCATAGGGGGTGTTGCTTTCTTCCAGGCCGGGCCGGTACTTGCGTGCGAACTTGCGGATGCATTCGTCCACATCCTTGACCCGCCCCTCCACCTTGGAGACGTCGACACTGCGGGCGCTGTCCACCACCTCGGCGATGGCGGCCGTGAAGGCCATGCAGGCGTCTTCCAGCGCGGACCGGCGGGCTGCGTAGAACGCACGGAACCGGGACTCTTCCCGTTCAAAATCAAGCGATGCCATGGTGGGGGTGAAAAAAAGCGATGTGTGCCGGACGGCGGCTGCGGCAGGGTGTGGAAAAAAATGGGCGAGCGAACGATACCCGCATTCTGCGCCGCCCCCTGTCAGCCAATGCCGCGCACCGGGTGACCTCGCTTGGCAGGGGCGCCTGAAATCGGATAATGAACGCAGTGTGTGACCCACGCGATGACATCAGAACAAGACACGGTCCCCGCATCCACCGAGCCCGAGAGGCTCCGCGACGCGCCCGCCAGCCAGCGCTGGCTGGTGCTTGTGTTGCCGCCGCTGATGGTCCTGATGATGCTTGGGGTGACCGGCCTGTACTGGTACCGGGCGCACAACGAGTCGCTCGACAAGCGCCTGCGCAACTTCCATGCGGCGGCCGAGCAGATTGCCTACAACCTGCGCGACCGCATGTCCACCTACGAGGTCATGCTCAGGGGCGTGCAGGGCTATGTGGACGGGTCCGAGCGCATTGAGCGGGGCGAGTTCCAGTCTTATGTCGGTGCGCTGCAGATGCAGCAGACACGGCCCGGCCTGCAGGGCATCTCGCTGGTCATGTTCGTGCAGGGCAGCGGCCTGGCGGCCCACCTGGCCGACATCCGTGGCCGCGGCTTCTCCGGCTACACCGTGCACCCGCCGGGCGAGCGCGCGCAGTACGCCCCCATCACCCACATCGAACCCCTGGAAGGCCGCAACCTCGAGGCCCTGGGCCTGGATGCGCTGACGCTGCCGCCCGCGCGCGAGGCGCTGGAGCGGGCCCGCGACTCCGGCCGGCTGGCGCTGTCCGGCCTGCTGGGCCCCTTGCCGCCAGGCACGCCGGCGCAGGGCGAGGTGGGGCTGTTCCTGCCGGTGTACTCCACGCTGCTGGAGGCGGAAACCCTGTCCGGCCGCCGCCGTGCCATCCGGGGCTGGGTGGCCGCCCCGTTCCGGGTGGGCGATGTGGTCAAGGGCTTGTCCCGGGAGTTCGATCCCGATATCGCCCTGGCCATCTACGACGGCGAGGAGCCCTTGCCCGAGGCCTTGCTGTATGGCGAGCCCGGGCTGCAGGCACAGGCCCTGGCGCGGGGGGCCGTGCAGACCAGCCGCCGCCTGGAGGTGGGCGGCCGCGCCTGGACGCTGCGGATGGCGCCGCTGCCGGCCTTCGATCTGCGCCACGAGGACGAAGGCCACCACCTGGTGGCCGTGATGGGGGTCTTCATCAGCCTGCTGCTGGGCTGGTTCGCCTGGGTGCTGGCCACCGGGCGCGAGCGCGCCGCGGCACTGGCGCGCCGCATGACGGCCCAGTTGCGCGGCGCGCGCGATGACCTGGAGAGCACGCTCAGCGCCATCCCGGACCTGCTGTTCGAACTCGATGCCGAAGGCCGCATCCACCACTGCCGCTCTGCGCACATGCCGCAGTCTGCGCTGGATCCCACGCAGTTCGTGGGGCAGCGGCTGCAGGACATGGTGCCCCCCGGCGAGGCCGCCGGCTGCCTGCAGGCCGTGCGCGCCGCGCTGGCCAACGGGTATTCCGCGGGCCACCAATACCACCTGGAGGTCGACGGCCAGACCCACTGGTACGAGCTGTCCATTGCGCGCAAGGACAGCACGCACCCGGGCGAGGGGCCGCGCTTCGTGGCCCTGGCCCGCGACGTCACCGAGCGCCAGCAGGCCCAGGCGCGCACGCACCAGCTGGCCTATTTCGACGCACTGACCGGCCTGCCCAACCGCCGCATGCTGCTCGACCGGCTCGGCCTGGCCTTGGCCGCCGCGCGCCGCAATGGCCAGATCGGCGCACTGCTGTTCGTGGACCTGGACAACTTCAAGCAGATCAACGATGCACGCGGCCATACCCTGGGCGACCAGCTGCTGGCCGAGGTCGCCCGGCGCCTCACGGGCCTGCTGCGCCCCGGCGACACCGTTGCGCGCCTGGGAGGCGACGAGTTCGTGCTGCTGCTGCAGGGCATCGCCACCGACATGGCCACGGCCGGCCGGCAGGCCCTGGCCGTGGCCGAGCGTGTGCGCGAGGCACTGGAGCTGCCCTATGCCATCGACACCCACCTCTACAGCAGCACGGGCAGCCTGGGGATCACGCTGTTCCCCAAGCGCGCGGAGGGGGTGGAAGACCTGCTGCGCGAGGCCGACACCGCCATGTACCGCGCCAAGGACCTGGGGCGCAACCGCATCCGCTTCTACGAGGCGGCCATGCAGGCCGACGTGCAGGAGCGCCTGGCGCTGGAGCAGGACCTCAAGAAGGCCATGGCCGAAGGGCAGCTGGCCGCCTACATCCAGCCCCAGGTCGACGCACAGGGCACCGTGGTCGGGGGAGAGCTGCTCATGCGCTGGAGCCATCCGGTGCGCGGCAGCGTGCCGCCGGCGCGCTTCATCCCGATTGCCGAGGCCTCGGGGCTGATCCTGCCCATGGGGGCCTGGATGATCGAGAAGGCCTGCGACGCCATCGCCCAGTTGCAGCGCCAGGGCATGCCGCTGTCGATCTCGGTGAATGTGAGCCAGCGCCAGTTCCGGCAGGAGGATTTCGTCGAGCGCGTGCGCAATGTGCTGGCCCAGACCGGGGCCACGCCGTCCTGCCTGGTCCTGGAAGTCACCGAGAGCCTGCTCATCGAGAACCTGGACGACACCATCGCCCGCATGACCGAGCTGGTGCACCTCGGCGTGCGCTTTTCCATCGACGACTTCGGCACCGGCTATTCGAGCCTGGCCTACCTCAAGCGCCTGCCGCTGTACGAGCTCAAGATCGACAAGAGCTTCGTGCAGGACACGCCCGACGATCCCAGCGACACGGCCATCGTGCAGTCCATCCTCTCGGTGGCGCGCCACCTGAACCTGCGCGTGGTGGCCGAAGGCGTGGAGACACAGGCCCAGGCCGACTTCCTGGCGGCCAGCCAGTGCGACTGCCTGCAGGGCTACCTGTTCTACCGCCCCGAGCCGCTGGGCGGTTGGCTGGACGGGATGCTCAGACCGGCTCGGGAATCAGCGTCGTAGCCTGCGCCAGGGCGTAGACCTCGCGGGCAGGCCGGTCCTTGAGCAGGTGGTTGCTCCAGACCTGGCGCCACAGGCGTGCGCCGCGCAGGCCGTGGCGCAGGCCCAGCATGTGGCGTGCGATATGGGCCCAGGGCGTGCCGTACTGGGCCGCCTCGCGCTCCATGTATTCCACCATGGCCAGTTCCACCTCCTCACGGGTCAGCCGGCAGGGGGCGCCGCCATAGTAGACCTGATCCCAGCGGGCCAGCCACCAGGGATTGTGGTAGGCCTCCCGGCCGATCATCACGCCGTCCAGGTGGTCCAGTTGCTCCAGCACCACCTCATCGGCCTGGATGCCGCCATTGATGGCGATGGTCAGATGGGGAAAGTCGGCCTTGAGCTGGTGCACCACCTCGTAGCGCAGCGGCGGAATGTCGCGATTTTCCTTGGGCGACAGGCCCTGCAGCCAGGCATTGCGCGCATGCACGATGAACACCGTGCAACCCGCGTCGGCCACGGTGCCCACGAAGTCGCGCACGAAGCCGTAGTCTTCGACCTTGTCGATGCCGATGCGGTGCTTGACCGTCACGGGCACATCCACCACGTCCTTCATGGCCTTCACGCCGTCGGCCACCAGCTGGGGCGCCTTCATCAGGCTGGCGCCGAAGGCACCACGTTGCACCCGGTCGCTCGGGCAGCCGCAGTTCAGGTTGATTTCGCCATAGCCCCACTGGGCGCCCAGGCGCGCGGCCTGCGCCAGCAGCTCGGGCTCGTTGCCGCCCAGCTGCAGGGCCACCGGGTGTTCCTCGGCATTGAAGCGCAGGTGCCGCTCGGTGCCGCCATGGATGATGGCGCCCGCGTTCACCATCTCGGTGTAGAGCAGGGTCTGGCGCGTGAGCAGGCGGTGGAAATAGCGGCAATGGCGGTCCGTCCAGTCCATCATCGGGGCGACGGACATGCGCCAGGGGCTGTGCGCGGCAGGCTGTGCGGAGGCGAGGGCGGGGCTGTTTTCCAAGATCGGGACCGTTGTCAAAAAGGGGGCAGGCATGCGCGGCACGCATGCCAGTCCGGGAAAATAGGGGGAGCGGCGCGCGAACTGTGCGCCCATGCCTACATTTTCTCAGTTCCTGGCGCGGCATACTGGCGCAGGGACTCTTGTTTGAATACGCTGCATGTGGAAGAACCCCGGGGTCGCCGTTGCGATCGCACCGTCCCAGCTGGTTGCCGGTCTGTACGTCTGGCTGGAAATGCGCTGGGACGAGCACCCCTTCATCGCCAACCGTTTCATGGTCCGCACCGCCAAGGATGTGGCGGTGATCCAGTCGCTCGGCCTGGAAGGCCACCTCTACTACTACCCGGACCGCAGCACGGCCGAACCGCTGCCCCTGGCGCCAGCAGGCGCCCCCGACCCCGAACCGGCTCCCCATTAGGTCGATGCGCAGGCGGCCCTGGCCGCCGAGGTGCGCCAACTCGACCAGGCCAAGAAGGAAAAGCGTCAGCGCCAACGGGATGCCGCCGCGCGGGCCGACCGGGCCTGGGAAGATGCCGCGCGCCAGACCCGCGAAGCCCTGCTCACGCTCACGCGCTCCCCCAAGGCGGCGGGCCGCATCCTGGCCGACCTGTCGGGCGAGACGGCGGCGCGCATCGCCCAGAGCCAGGAGGTGTTGCTGCACCTGCTGGGCGACAAGAAGGACCAGGGACCGCAGTTCCACGCGCTCAATGTGCTCACGCTGTGCATGCTGGTGGGCAAGAAGGCCGGCCTGTCCGAACGCGAGCTGGCCGACCTGGCCATGGCGGCCCTGGCGCACGACGTGGGCAAGTCCAAGGTGCCGCCGCAGCTGTTCAAGACCTCCCGGCGCAAGCGCCACGAGGAGGAATTCGTGCGCCAGCACGTGATGTACAGCACCCAGCTGGCAGCCGATTCGGGCGCCTTCAGCAGGGAGGCGCTGGCCTGCATCGCCAGCCACCATGAGGCGGCCGACGGTTCGGGCTGGCCGCGCGGCCAGCGCGAGACCCACCGCCTGGCCCTGATCCTGGCCATGGTCAACCGCTACGACAACCTGTGCTCGCCCGAGGCGCGCGACGTGGAGCCGCTGATGCCGGCCGAGGCCTTGGCGCACATGTTCAGGAACGAATCGGGCCAGCACGACCCGGCGCTGCTCAGCTCGCTCATCAAGCTGCTGGGCGTGTACCCGCCAGGCACGGTGGTGCAGCTCACCGATGGGGCGCTGGCGCTGGTGGTGGCGCCGGGGCCCGAGTCGCTGCGGCCCCAGGTGCTGGTCTACACGCCCGAAATCCCCAAGGAGGAGGCCCCCCTGGTGGAATTGCACACCGAGCCGGACATCCGCGTGGCCGAGGCGATCCGGCCCTCCACGCTGCCGCGCGAGGTGCTCGACTGGCTCAATCCCCAGCAGCGGCTGTCGTACTTCTTCTCGGTGGAAGACTGAAGGCCGGGTTCAGCGCGCCCCCGGCTTTTGCTGGTACAGGCCCTCGATGGCCTGGGCAAAGTGGGCCATGAGCGGTGCGCGCTTGAGCTTGAGCGTGGGCGTCATGAAGCCGTTCTCGATGGTCCAGGGTTCCAGCACCAGGTGCACGGCGCGGGGCACGGCGTAGCGCGCGAAGCTGGCCGTGCTCTTTTCGATGCGTGCCAGGACCGCGCGGTGCACGGACGGGTTGTTCAGGCTGGCAGGATCGCGCGCCGGCAGGCCCAGGTCACCGGCCAGGCGTTCCCACTCGTCGCGGCGCAGCACGGCCACCGCGGCGATGAAGGGGCGGTTCTCGCCCAGCACAAAGGCCTGCTCCAGCAGCGGGTCGGCCAGCAGGGCCAGCTCCAGATCGCCCGGCGGCACCTTCTCACCGGTGGAGGTGACGATGATCTCCTTGATGCGGCCGCGGATGAAGATGCGCCCATCGACGATGTCGGCCTGGTCGCCCGTGCCCAGCCAGCCATCGGGCGCGAGGATGCGCGCCGTGTCCTCGGGGCGCTTCCAGTAGCCCTTCATGACGATGGGCCCGCGCACCTGCAGCTCGCGGTTCTCGCCGACGCGCACCTCTACGCCCGGCAGCGCCCGGCCCACGCAGGCCGGGTCGTTGTCGGTGAGGGAGTTGACCGACACCACGGGCGCGGTTTCGGTCATGCCATAGCCCTGCACCAGCGGCAGGCCCAGGCCGAGGAAGCACTTGGCAATGGTGGGCGACAGTGGCGCACCGCCGCTCACGGCCACGCGCACGCGGCCACCGAACTGTGCCAGCAGCGGCTGGGCCACCAGGGCACGCAGCACGGGCCAGGGCAGGGCGTTCATCCAGCCCCCGGTCGGGTCGGCCTGGGGCACGGGCAGGCCCTGCGCGGCGCAGAAGTGCTGCCAGCCCTTGGACTGCGCGGCCTCGTAGAGCTGCATCTTCCAGGGTGAGGGCGCGAGCTTTTCGAGCAGTTTGGCGTGGATGCGCTCGTAGATGCGCGGCACCGAGACCAGCACCGTGGGGCGGATGGTCTGCATGTCCTCGGCCAGTTGGGCCACCGAGCGCGCGTAGGCCACCGAGCTGCCGGCCGCGATCGGCAGGTAGTAGCCGCCCGTGCGCTCGAAGGTGTGCGACAGCGGCAGGAAAGACAGGAACACGTCGTCCACCATGGGGGCAATGCGTTCGAGCACGGCCTTCACGTCGCTCACCACATTGCGGTGCGTGAGCATCACACCCTTGGGCTTGCCCGTGGTGCCCGAGGTGTAGACGATGGCGGCCAGGTCGTCGGGGCCAGGCTGGGTGGGGGGCGCCAGTTCCACCGCCTGGGCCGCGCCTTCGAGCCATTGCGCGAGCGAGCCCACGGCCGGCGTATGTGCAGAGGGCGGGGTGGCCGTGAACGCGGGCTCCGGGTCGGTCACGATCACCGCCCGCAGCGCCGGAAATTCCGAGCCTGCGGCACGGATCTTCTCCCACTGCTGGGAGCTGCCCACGATGAGCATGGAGGCTTCGCAGTCCGAGAGGATGTAGGCGATGCTGCCCGGGTTGTCGATGGCGTGCAGCGGCACGGGCACGCAATTGCTGGCCAGCGTGGACTGGTCGGCGCACATGGCATCGAGGCCGTTGGGCAGCAGAATGGCCACGCGGGCACCGGCCGGCAGCTGCAAGGCCACCAGGGCGCGTGACCACTGCGCGACGTGGGCAGCGGTCTCGGCCCAGGTCCAGGTCATCCAGGCCTGGCCCTTGGCATCGAAGGCACGGAAGGCGGGCGCGTCGGGCGTCTGGGTGGCGCGCCAGGAAAGAAGCTGGGGCAGCGTCTGGACGCTGCCGATGTCGGAAGAGAAAGAAGTCATCGGGTCGTTCGGGGCCTGGGCGGCATGCACAGAGCCAGGGCGGTACCATCGGGTACCAACCTGGGGAAAACCCGCGCGATCATACCTATGCTGGAGGCACAAGCTGTGCTTCTTTGTTTCTTGCAGCCAAGAGTTTTCGGGGCAGCCGGCCCCGCTCGGCCACAATTCCGGCATTTCCACACCGCTTTTCCTGCCTGCGCTGCACCGCTCCATGGATCCCATCACCATCTTCATCGTCGCGACACTGATGATGCTGGCCAATGGCGGGGTGCTGGGCCTGATGCACAAGGACCTGCCGGTCTCCCTGCAACCCTGCGCCGAAACCTGGCGCATCGCCACCTTGCTGCTGGCCGGCAGTGCCGTGCTCTATGCCGTGCAGTACGAGCTGCCGCTGGGCCTGGTCTCGCCCATGGCCAATGGCATGGTGATGCTGGGCTGCACCGGCTACTGGCGCGCGCTGCGCCAGTTCGACGGGGCACCCGACCGCTGGTGGATGTGGCTGCCGGCGCTGGCGGGCATCGGCGGCGTGGTCTGGTTCGCGGGCGTGCAGCCCGATACGCCCAGCCGCATCCTGCTGCTGTCCGGCGTGGTGGCCTTCGTCCTGATGGCCGGCACCCTGCAACTCGTGCGCGGCGGCACGGGGGAGCGGGCGCGCAGCCGCAAGGCCCTGGCAGGCCTGTTCTTCCTGGTGGGCCTGTTCGTGGCCTTTCGCGCGGGCTACTTCCTGGTGCGCAAGGTGGGGCCATCGTTCGACATCACGGGTGAGGGCGCCTGGATCAACACCGCCAGCCCGCTCATCACCGCCTTGCTGCCCGTGGTGGGCACCACGGCCTTTCTGTTCATGTGCTCGCAGCGCATCGGCCGCCAGTGGGAGCTGGCCGCCGCCACCGACTACCTGACGGGCCTGGCCAACCGCCGCACCCTGCTGGCGGAGGGCGAGAGCCGCTTTGCCACGGCGCGCCGGGGTGGTGCCCACCTGGCGCTGGCGCTGGTCGACGTGGACCACTTCAAGGCCATCAACGATGGCCATGGGCACGAGGTGGGCGACAGGGCCCTGCAGCACGTGGCCCGGCAACTGCAGGCCACGGCGCGCGGCCTGGACTTCGTGGCGCGCCATGGGGGCGAGGAGTTCGTGGTGCTGCTGGACCTGGGGCAGCATGGCGATGCCCAGGCGGCCGGCGAGCGCCTGCGCCTGGCGGTGGCGGGCACGCCGTTCACGGCCGACGGGGCCTCGCTGACCATCACCATCTCGGCCGGCGTCGCCCTGCAGGCCGACGGTGACACCACGCTGGACCAACTGCTGCGCCGCGCGGACGAGGCGCTGTACGCCGCCAAGCGCAGCGGGCGCAACCGGGTGGAACTCGCAGGCGGTTGACGGCGGCCCTCAGGTCGCCGCTTCCAGCCCCTGGGCGAAGTGGGCCTGCATGGCCTGAGCGGTGCCCGCGCCGTCGCGCCGGGCCAGCGCGGCCATCACGGCGCGGTGCTCGGCCAGCGAATCCTCGATGCGGCCCTGCTTGAGCAGGGAGTTGTGGCGGTTGAGCTTCATCACCTTGCGCAGGTCGGCCACCATCTGGCTGCGCCAGCGGTTGTCGGCCATCTCCAGCACGCGCATGTGAAAGCGCTCGTTGATCGCAAAAAAGCGCTCGCGCTCGCCCGCGGCGCTCTCCAGCTCGGTGTGCAAGGCCTCCAGCTCGCGCAGCTGGGCGGGCGTGGCGGTGGTGGCGACCACGGCGGCGGCATCGCTCTCCAGCAGGCTGAGCAAGTGGTAGACGTCGCGCAGGTCCTTTTCGGACATCTCGGTCACATAGGCGCCACGGCGCACCTTCATCGTGACCAGGCCTTCGGCGGCCAGCACCTTGAGCGCCTCGCGCAAGGGCGTGCGGCTGATGCCGAATTCCTCGGCGATCTTGAGCTCGTCAATCCAGCTGCCAGGCTCCAGCTCGCGGCGGAAGATGCGCTGGCGCAATTGCTCAGCGACTTCTTCGTACAGGGCGCGGGGCGTCAAGGTCAGTGCGGACATGGGGCGGATTGTAAACCCTCGAAGAATTTTGAATCAATAATTATGAATGATGTAAACTTGGCGCCACATCGGGATTTGCCCCTGAATACGATACCGCCATCCTCGGAGACCGTTTCGCCATGAGTGCCACGCCCCCCAACAGCCCCCCCGAATTCGCCGCCGCCTCGCTCGAGGCTTGGGCGAAAGCCGCTGCCAAGTCGGCGCCAGGGGGCGATGTCAACGCGCTGAACTGGGTCACGCCCGACGGCATCACCGTCAAGCCGCTGTACACGGCGGCCGACACGGCCGACCTGAAATACGCCGACACGCTGCCCGGCTTCGAGCCCTACCTGCGCGGCCCCCAGGCCACCATGTATGCGGTGCGGCCCTGGACCATCCGCCAGTACGCGGGCTTTTCCACCGCGGAAGAATCCAATGCTTTCTACCGCAAGGCCCTGGCCGCAGGCGGGCAGGGCGTGAGCGTGGCGTTCGATCTGGCCACCCACCGCGGCTACGACAGCGACCACCCGCGCGTGACCGGCGACGTGGGCAAGGCCGGCGTGGCCATCGACTCAGTGGAGGACATGAAGATCCTGTTCGACCAGATCCCGCTGGACAAGGTCTCGGTCTCCATGACCATGAACGGTGCCGTGCTGCCCGTGCTGGCGGGCTACGTGGTGGCGGCGGAAGAGCAGGGCGTGTCGCAGGCGCAGCTGAGCGGAACCATTCAGAACGACATTCTGAAAGAGTTCATGGTGCGCAACACCTACATCTACCCGCCCAAGCCGAGCATGCGCATCATCGGCGACATCATCGGCTACACGGCACGCAACATGCCGAAGTTCAACTCCATCTCCATCTCCGGCTACCACATGCAGGAGGCGGGCGCCAACCAGGCGCTGGAGCTGGCCTTCACCCTGGCCGACGGCAAGGAGTACGTGAAGACGGCCATGGCCTCGGGCCTGGACGTGGACGATTTCGCGGGCCGCCTGTCCTTCTTCTGGGCCATCGGCATGAACTTCTACCTCGAAGTGGCCAAGATGCGCGCCGCGCGCCTGCTGTGGTGCCGCATCATGAAGGAGACCGGCGCCAAGAACCCCAAGAGCCTGATGCTGCGCACCCACTGCCAGACCAGCGGCTGGAGCCTGACCGAGCAGGACCCCTACAACAACATCGTGCGCACCACCATCGAGGCCATGGCGGCCGTGTTCGGCGGCACGCAGAGCCTGCACACCAACGCGCTCGACGAGGCCATCGCGCTGCCCACCGAGTTCTCGGCCCGCATCGCGCGCAACACCCAGCTCATCATCCAGGAAGAGACGCACATCACCAACGTGGTCGACCCCTGGGCCGGCAGCTACATGATGGAAAAGCTTACCCAGGACATGGTGGACGCCGCCTGGGCCATCATCGAGGAGGTCGAGGCCATGGGCGGCATGACCCAGGCCGTGGACAGCGGCTGGGCCAAGCTCAAGATCGAGGCCGCGGCCGCCGAGAAGCAGGCCCGCATCGACAGCGGCAAGGACGTGATCGTGGGCGTCAACAAGTACAAGCTGGCCAAGGAAGACCCGGTCGACATCCTGCAGATCGACAACGTCAAGGTGCGCGACGGCCAGATCGCGCGCCTCAAGGACATCCGCGCCAAGCGCGATGCGGCCCAGGTGCAGGCGGCCCTCGATGCGCTCACCCACGCCGCCGAATCCGGCGAGGGCAACCTGCTGGACCTGGCCATCAAGGCCGTGCGCCTGCGCGCCACGGTGGGCGAGGTGTCGGACGCGCTCGAAAAGGTCTACGGGCGCCACCGCGCCGATACGCAAAAGGTGACTGGCGTGTACGCTGCTGCCTACGACTCTGCCGAAGGCTGGGACAAGCTCAAGACCGAGATCAGCGACTTCGCCGAGGCCGAAGGCCGCCGCCCGCGCGTGATGATCGCCAAGCTCGGCCAGGACGGCCACGACCGTGGCGCCAAGGTCGTCGCCACCGCCTTCGCCGACCTGGGCTTCGACGTCGACATGGGCCCGCTGTTCCAGACGCCCGAGGAATGCGCGCGCCAGGCCATCGAGAACGACGTGCACGCCGTGGGCGTGAGCACGCTGGCCGCCGGCCACAAGACCCTGGTGCCGGCCATCATCCAGTCGCTCAAGGACCAGGGCGCGGACGACATCATCGTCTTCGTGGGCGGCGTGATTCCCGTGCAGGACTATGACTTCCTGTACGAGGCCGGCGTCAAGGGCGTCTACGGCCCGGGCACGCCCATCCCGGCCAGCGCCAAGGACGTGCTCGAACAGATCCGCAAGGCCATCGCGGCATGAACGGCCTGGGAGGTGCTGCCTTGACTGCGCCCCTGTTCACCCTGCAGCCCGTGGCCGAAGAGGATTTCGAGCCCATGCTGGCACTGCGCACCACCGCCATGCGCGAAAGCCTGGAGCGCGTGGGCCGCTACACGCCCGAGCGCTCGCGCGAGCGCCTGCGCGCCGCCTTTGCACCGCAGTACATGCAGCACCTGGTGTCGGCCGATGGCCGGCGCATGGGCTTTGTCACCGTGCAGCCCGAGGGCCCAGGGGTGCTGCGCCTGCAGCACCTGTACCTGCACCCCGACTGGCAGGGCAGCGGCATCGGTGCCGCCGTGCTCGCCTGGGTGCAGCAGCGCGCGCGCCGCGAGGGCGCCGTGCTGCGGCTCACCGCCCTGCAGCAGAGCGACGCCAACCGCTTCTACCAGCGCCACGGCTTCGTGCAGACCGGTGAGGAAGACGTGGACGTGCACTACGAGTGGCGGGCCGGGGAGGGCGCACACGCATGAACGCCCCCCAGCCCCTGACCGAACTGCATGGCCCGGCCCACCAGTGGTTCGACGGCATCCTGCACGGCAGCCAGCCCGTGCAGCGCCGCGCCATGGCCAAGGCCATCACCCTGCTCGAATCCACCCGCACCGACCACCGCGCCCAGGGCGACGCGCTGCTCACGGCACTGCTGCCGCACACCGGCCGGGCTTTCCGCCTGGGCATCAGCGGTGTACCCGGCGTGGGCAAGTCCACCTTCATCGAGGCGCTTGGGCTGTTCCTCATTGCCAAAGGGCACCGCGTGGCAGTGCTCACCGTCGATCCGTCGAGCACGGTCTCGGGCGGCTCCATCCTGGGTGACAAGACGCGCATGGAGCAGCTGTCCATGCGCGAGGAGGCCTATATCCGCCCCAGCCCCTCGGGCGGCACCCTGGGCGGCGTGGCCGAGAAGACGCGCGAGGCCATGCTGGTCTGCGAAGCCGCCGGCTACGACGTCGTGGTGGTCGAGACCGTGGGCGTGGGCCAGAGCGAGATCGCCGTGGCCGGCATGACCGACATGTTCGTGCTGCTGCAGTTGCCCAATGCGGGCGACGACCTGCAGGCCATCAAGAAGGGCGTGATGGAGATCGCCGACCTGGTGGCCATCAACAAGGCCGACATCGACAAGAACGCCGCTACGCGCGCCCAGGCACAGATCACATCGAGCCTGCGCCTCTTGGGCATGCACGGCAACCCCGACCATGCCACGCACGGCGCCCTGTGGCAGCCGCGCGTGGTGCAGATCAGCGCATTGCTGGGCGAGGGCGTGGACGGCTTCTGGGACGCCGTCACCCAGTTCCGCACCCAGCAGACCGACAACGGCCGCCTGGCCCTGCGCCGCGAAAAGCAGTCGCTGGCCTGGATGTGGGAGCGCATCGACGCCGGGCTCAAGCAGGCGTTTCGCCAACATCCGGCCGTGCGCAGCCTGCTGCCCGGCCTGCAGGCCGATGTGGCCGCCGGGCGCATTGCGGCTTCCACCGCCGCGCGCACACTGCTGGCTGCATCGCACACCCCAACACCCTAGACAACGACACCCATTTCACCGAAAGAGCGACACCATGCAAGACATCCTGGAGCAACTGGAGAAGAAGCGCGCCCTGGCGCGCCTGGGCGGCGGGCAAAAGCGCATTGATGCGCAGCACGCCAAGGGCAAACTCACCGCGCGCGAGCGCATCGAGCTGCTGCTGGACGACAACACCTTCGAAGAGTGGGACATGTTCGTCGAGCACCGCTGCACCGACTTCGGCATGGAGGCCAACAAGATCCCCGGCGACGGCGTGGTCACCGGCTACGGCATGATCAACGGCCGCCTGGTCTTCGTCTTCAGCCAGGACTTCACCGTCTTCGGCGGCGCGTTGAGCGAAACCCATGCCGAGAAGATCTGCAAGGTGATGGACCAGGCCATGAAGGTCGGCGCCCCGGTGATCGGCATCAACGACTCGGGCGGCGCGCGCATCCAGGAAGGCGTGGCCTCGCTGGGCGGCTATGCCGACGTGTTCCAGAAGAACGTGATGGCCAGCGGCGTGATTCCGCAGATCAGCATGATCATGGGCCCCTGCGCGGGTGGCGCCGTGTACTCGCCGGCCATGACGGACTTCATCTTCATGGTCAAGGATTCGAGCTACATGTTCGTGACCGGCCCCGAGGTGGTCAAGACGGTGACGCACGAGGAGGTCACGGCCGAGGAACTGGGCGGCGCCAGCACCCACACCACGCGCAGCGGCGTGGCCGACATGGCTTTCGAGAACGACGTGGAGGCGCTGATGATGCTGCGCCGCCTGTACAACTACCTGCCGCTGAACAACCGCGAAAAGGCGCCCGTGCGCCCGAGCAAGGACCCGGCCGAGCGCATGGACTTGAGCCTGGACACGCTGGTGCCCGAGAACCCGAACAAGCCCTACGACATGAAGGAGCTGATCACCAAGGTGGTGGACGACGGCGACTTCTTCGAGCTGCAGCCCGACTATGCCAAGAACATCGTGATCGGCCTGGCGCGCATGGAAGGCCAGACCGTGGGCATCGTCGCCAACCAGCCGCTGGTGCTGGCCGGCTGCCTCGATATCAAGAGCTCCATCAAGGCCGCGCGCTTCGTGCGCTTTTGCGATGCCTTCAACATCCCCGTGGTGACCTTCGTCGACGTGCCCGGCTTCATGCCCGGCACCAGCCAGGAGTACGGCGGCATCATCAAGCACGGCGCCAAGCTGCTCTACGCGTACGCCGAGTGCACGGTGCCCAAGATCACCGTCATCACGCGCAAGGCCTATGGCGGCGCCTACGACGTGATGAGCTCCAAGCACCTGCGCGGCGACGTGAACCTGGCCTGGCCCAACGCCGAGATCGCCGTGATGGGCGCCAAGGGCGCGGTGGAGATCATCTTCCGCGAGGACAAGAACGACCCGGTGAAGCTCGCCGCCCGTGAGGCCGAGTACAAGGAGCGCTTTGCCAACCCCTTCGTGGCCAGTGCCCGCGGCTTCATCGACGACGTGATCCTGCCGCACGAGACGCGCAAGCGCATCTGCCGCAGCCTGGTCATGCTGCGCGACAAGAAGCTCGAGAACCCCTGGCGCAAGCACGGCAACATCCCGCTGTGAGGCAGGACCAGAGCGGCCGACAGGCAAGGAGCACCGACATGTCCATCCAACTCTACTACCACCCGTACTCCCGCGCGGCCGGCACCCTCTGGGCGCTGGAGGAGGCGGGCGTCGCCTACGACCTCGTGGTGACCGACATCCTGAAGGGCGCCCAGAAAGGGCCCGACCTGGTCACCAGGAACCCCATGGGCAAGCTGCCCACGCTGGTGGACGGCGAGCTGGTCGTGTCCGAAGCCGCCGCCATTGCGCTGTACCTGGCGGACCGCTACGCGCCAGGGCGCCTGGCCCCGGCCCTCGACGATCCGCAGCGCGGCACCTACCTGCGCTGGTCGCTGTTCGCGCCCAGCGTGATCGAGCCGGCCGTGATGGCCAAGGGTGCGGGCTGGGAGGTCAAGGAGGTCTCCGCAGGATGGGGCCGCTACGACACCATGATCGCTTCGGCAGAGAGCGCCATTGCCGGCAGGGACTTCCTTCTGGGCAGCACCTTCTCCATGGCGGACGTGGTGTTCGGCGGAACCCTGCGCTTCATGATGGACTTCAAGCAGATCGAGCCCACGCCCACCTTCACCGCCTATGTGGAGCGGCTCAACGCGCGTCCTGCCTACCAGCGTGCCGACGCCCGCAACCAGGCCATGCGCAAGCAGCTGGGCCTGCAATGAGCGATTGACAAGAACAGCACAGCAAAGACAACGGAACCCTTGAAATGTTCACCAAAATCCTGATCGCCAACCGCGGCGAAATCGCCTGCCGGGTCATCGCCACCGCCCGCAAGATGGGCATCGCCACCGTGGCCGTGTATTCGGACGCGGACAAGGAAGCCCGCCACGTGAAGCTGGCCGACGAGGCCGTGCGCATCGGCGCCGCGCCCAGCCGCGAAAGCTACCTGTTGGCCGACAACATCATCGCCGCCGCCAAGCAGACCGGCGCGCAGGCCATCCACCCGGGCTACGGCTTCCTGTCGGAGAACGAAGCCTTCGCCCAGCGCTGCGAGGACGAGGGCATCGCCTTCATCGGCCCCAAGGCGCACTCCATCGCGGCCATGGGCGACAAGATCGCCTCCAAGAAGCTGGCCAACGAAGCCAAGGTCAATACCATCCCCGGCTACAACGACGCCATCAGCGGCCCCGAGCAGGCGGTGGAGATCGCCAAGGGCATCGGCTACCCGGTGATGATCAAGGCCTCGGCCGGCGGCGGCGGCAAGGGCCTGCGCGTGGCCTTCAACGACAAGGAGGCCTTCGAGGGCTTTGCCAGCTGCCAGAACGAGGCACGCAACAGCTTCGGTGACGACCGCATCTTCATCGAGAAGTTCGTGCAGCAGCCGCGCCACATCGAGATCCAGGTGCTGGGCGACAGCCACGGCAACGTGATCTACCTGAACGAGCGCGAATGCTCCATCCAGCGCCGCCACCAGAAGGTGATCGAAGAGGCACCATCGCCCTTCATCAGCGACGCCACGCGCAAGGCCATGGGCGAGCAGGCCGTGGCCCTGGCCAAGGCCGTGAAGTACCAAAGCGCCGGCACGGTGGAGTTCGTGGTCGGCAAGGACCAGGATTTCTACTTTCTGGAGATGAACACCCGCCTGCAGGTGGAACACCCGGTGACCGAATGCATCACCGGCCTGGACCTGGTGGAGCTGATGATCCGCGTGGCGGCCGGCGAGGCCCTGCCGCTGACCCAGGCCGACGTGAAGCGCGACGGCTGGGCCATCGAGTGCCGCATCAACGCCGAAGACCCGTTCCGCAACTTCCTGCCCAGCACCGGGCGCCTGGTGCGCTTTCAGCCGCCGGAAGAGACGATGTTCCAGTCCGACACGGCGAAAAAGCTGGGCGTGCGCGTGGACACCGGCGTGTACGAGGGCGGCGAGATCCCCATGTACTACGACTCGATGATCGCCAAGCTCATCGTGCACGGCAGCGACCGCGACGACGCCATCCACAAGATGCGCGCCGCGCTCAACGGCTTCGTGATCCGCGGCATCAGCAGCAACATTCCCTTCCAGGCGGCGCTGCTGGCGCACCCCAAGTTCGTCTCGGGCGACTTCAACACCGGCTTCATCGCCGAGAACTACAGCCAGGGCTTTGCGGCCGAAGACGTGCCGCACGAGGACCCGCTGTTCCTGGTGGCGCTGGCCGCCTACATGAACCGCCGCTACCGCGCCCGCGCCTCGGGCATCAGCGGCCAGTTGGCCGGGCACGAGGTCAAGGTGGGCGAGCAGTTCGTAGTGGTCACGCTGGGCGCCGGCGGCCAGAACGTGCACAACGCCGTCTCGGTGACGGACTTCGAGGATCTGTCGGGCTCCAGCGCCGTGACGGTGGACAACCGCACCTACCGCATCAGCAGCTCGGCCACGCTGGGCCAGGTGCGCGTGCAGGGCCAGTGCAACGGCCTCGGGTTCACGGCCCAGGTGGAGCGCGGTGCGGGCAAGAACCCGCTGGCGCTGCGCATCGCGCACAACGGCACGCAGATCGAGGCCATCGTGCTCTCGCCCCTGGGCGCGCGCCTGCACCAGCTCATGCCCTTCAAGGCCCCGCCGGACCTGAGCCGCTTCCTGCTCTCGCCCATGCCCGGCCTGCTCGTGGACGTGGCCGTGCAGCCTGGCCAGAAGGTGCAGGCCGGCGAGAAGCTCGCTGTGATCGAGGCCATGAAGATGGAGAACATCCTCTTTGCCGCGCAGGACGGCGTGGTGGGCAAGATCGTTGCCGGCAAGGGCGAATCGCTGGCCGTGGACCAGGTGATCCTGGAATTCCAATGATCGCGGGGCGTACGCAACCGTGTTCGTGACGGTGGACGAATGGCCATCGGCCGCGCCCCGCAGGCGCTGGCCGCTGGCCCGCCTGGCCTGCCTGCTGGTAGGCGCGGTGCTGCTGGCCGATGGCCTGGTGCTGATGTCTATGGGCCTGTTCTCCATGGGCGTGACCGTGCCCGGTGCCCTGGGCCTCGCCTTGTGCCTGCTGGCCTGGCGCTGGCACCCCCTGCAATCCTGGCGCAACCGCTCGCGCACCGGCCGGCGCCTGTGGCGTGCAGGCTGGCTGCTGTTGCTGGCCTGGGTGGCCAGTGTCGGCCTGTTCTGGAATGCGCTGGCGGGGCAGGTGCGCCAGTTCAATGCCGCTGCGGCCACCGTGCCGCTCCAGGCCATCATCGTGCTGGGCAGCGGCACGCCCCACGGCCGGCCATCGCCCGCGCTGCGGGCCCGGCTGGACAAGGCGCGCGAACTGGCCGCCGCCCACTCCGCGGCCTGGGTCGTGGTCTCGGGCGGGGTGGATTTTGGCGAGACCGCGAGCGAGGGCCGCATCATGGGCGACTACCTGCGCGCCCAGGGCATGGCGGCCGAACGCATCCTGCAGGAAGAGCGCAGCACCAGCACCGAGCTGAACCTGCGTTACAGCCTGCCGCTGCTGCAGGCCAAAGGGCTGGGACTGGCCAGCCCCGTGGCCGTGGTCACCAGCGACTTCCACACCGTGCGCGCCCAGCGCATCGCGCGCAAGATCGGCTACACGCATTCCGTGGTGGCAGCCGCCCCCACACCGCTTTACCTGCGCTACAACGCCTGGCTGCGCGAGTATTTCGCCACCGCCAGCAGCTGGGTGCTCGGCGAAGTCTGAAACCATTTCCTTGTTTTATGAAAGATCTGCCATGAACACCGCCGCCACCCGTCCCTTCAAAGTCCTGGGCATCCAGCAGGTCGCCATCGGCGGCACCGACAAGGCGCGCATGAAGACCCTGTGGGTGGACATGCTGGGCCTCACACAGACAGGCACCTTCCAGAGCGAGCGCGAGAACGTGGACGAGGACATCCTGGCCATGGGGCAGGGCGCCCACAAGGTGGAGGTCGACATCATGCAGCCCCTCGACATCGACAAGAAGCCCGCCGTGCACACCACGCCGCTCAACCACATCGGCCTGTGGATCGACGACCTGCCGCGTGCCGTCGAATGGCTCACGGCCAAAGGCGTGCGCTTTGCGCCGGGCGGCATCCGCAAGGGGGCGGCGGGCTACGACATCACCTTCCTGCACCCCAAGAGCAATGACGAGTTCCCGATCGCGGGCGAGGGCGTGCTGATCGAGCTGGTACAGGCACCGGCCGATGTGATCGCGGCCCTGGGCTGACTCGGCCGTGGCAATGGCATTCATGGGACGAACGCGGGCTGCAGCCGCTTTGCTGCTTGCGCTGCTCAGCCCCGCACTCTGGGCCGCAGGCGGCGCCTATCCGCTGGACTGGGGGCGTTCCGGTGAGGTCCTGGAATACCGCTCCTGCGGCTGCGCCGACAGCTGCTGGGTGGCCGAGGTGAAGAACCGCCGCACCCGCCAGACCCTGGCCAGCCTGCGCTGCGACTGCGAGCGTCTTTTCTCGCGGGTAGGCGCGCGCGGCCCGGAAGTGCCGCGTGCCGCGAGTTGCGCCGCCTTCGAGGGCGTGGCGGACAAGCCCGGCGCCATCCGCCAGGCGCTGGAAGAACTGCTCGGGCACTGAACCCGCAGTGCACCGTCCATGACTTGGCGGGTCATGGATCCGTAAGTCCATGGGCGATACAACCGGGGCATTCCTTGTGTCCCTTCCCGGAGTTGTCTTCCATGCGCATCCTCACCACCCTGGCCTTGCTGGTCGTGGGCATCATCCACCTGATTCCCGTGTCGGGCGTGCTCGGGCCCGAGCACCTGGCCCGCCTCTATGGCGCCGCGCCGTCCGACCCCAGTGCGCTCATCCTCATGCGCCACCGCGCCGTGCTGTTCGGCATCGTGGGGGCCGTGTGCGTGCTGGCTGCCTTCAAGCCGGCGTTCCAGTGGCTGGCACTGGTCCTGGGGGGCTTCAGCGTGGTCTCCTTCCTCTGGCTCGCCTGGGCCACCGGCGGCTTCAATGCGCACCTGCAGCGCGTGGTCGTGGCCGATGTGCTGGCCTTGCTGTGCCTGGTGGTCGGCGCGGCGACCCTGGCATGGGCCGAGCACACCACCCCGGTGCCTGGCACCTGACGCAAAGCAAAGGGCTTCGCCGGTCCTGCCTGGGCCTACTTGGTGAGCTCGCGGATCTTGTCCTCATCGATGTACCGGCCCATGCCCTGGAAGCCCTGGGCCACCGCAGGGTTCTCCATCAGCGAGCGCATGGCCACCTGGCCCAGCACCTGAAAACTGGTCTGGATGGCAGGCGGGCCTTCGTACTTCAGGGCGTCGCGGGTCTGTTGGCGGCAGGTGGCGGTGAGCAAGCGCTCGATCAGCTGCCCGGTGCCCTTGTTGGTGCCCTCGCGCTGTGCCGGCGTCACCGCCGCAATGCTGGCCACTTCCGGATGCAGGGCGGCCGTCGAGAAGATCCAGCGCACCAGCAGCGACCGGTCGGTATCGCTGGTCGAGGCCACCAGGCACTTGGCCAGATCGTCGGAATAGATGCCTGCCTGGGCGGGGCTGGCGAGGGCGGCGCCAAGGGCAAGGCCCAGGGACATGGCAGTGAGCGGTTTCATGGCCCCCATGCTACCCAATGCCGGGCGGCGCCTCCCTACCAGGATGGCAACGTACGCCAACTTCGGGGCGGCGCGCGCAGACTCGCCCGCAGATTGCCGGCAGATGCTGACCATAGGTGCCAACTTACCGCACTCGATTTTTCAATGATTTCAATTGCACTGAAAAATAGATAACGTCGGTCTTTTTCTCCAATTTAGAGCATCGAGATGCGCGAAGTTGGCGCATCCATTTTTGTGGCACTTTTTGTGACCCCACTGCTTGATCTTGCGCCTTTTTCTCCTTGAAAATCATCGCCATACCGCAGTGCGCCACAGGCGGCGATTCCGTGCCTCTGGCGTCTTTTGTCACCTGCCGCCTGCGAGCGAAGCGCCAAGGAGAGAACCCATGCCATCCATGACCCCCACCACCGCAGCCCCCCAGTCCATCCAGTTGCACCGCCCCGTGCCCAAGCCGGCAGTGCAGGGCGCATGGTCGTTGGCCGCCATCCAGGCCCTGCTCGACAAACCCCTGATGGACCTGCTGTTCGAGGCCCAAACCGTGCACCGCCAGCACTGGCCGGCAGGTGACATCGAGTTGGCTACGCTGCTCTCGGTGAAAACCGGCGGCTGCCCCGAGAACTGCGGCTACTGCCCGCAGGCCGCCGAGTTCGACACAGGGGTCAAGGCCGACAAGCTCATGGCCGTGGACGAGGTGCTGCGCGCCGCCCAGGCCGCCAAGGACGCAGGTGCCACGCGCTTTTGCATGGGGGCCGCCTGGCGCGCCCCCAAGGACCGCGATATCGAAAAGGTCAGCGAGCTCATCGGCGCCGTCAAGGGCCTGGGCCTGCAGACCTGCGCCACCCTGGGCATGCTCGAAGGGCACCAGGCCCAGGCGCTGAAGGACGCGGGCCTGGACTACTACAACCACAACCTGGACACCGCCCCCGAGTACTACACCGACGTGGTCAGCACCCGCGCCTACCAGGACCGGCTCGATACCCTGCAGCATGTGCGCAGTGCCGGCATCAGCGTGTGCTGCGGCGGCATTGTGGGCATGGGCGAGGCACCCGTGCACCGTGCCGGGCTCATCGCCCAGTTGGCCAATCTCAACCCGTACCCCGAATCCGTGCCCATCAACAGCCTGGTGCGCGTGCCCGGCACCCCGCTGGCCGACAGTGAGCCCATCGACCCGCTCGACTTCGTGCGCATGATCGCCGTGGCCCGCATCACCATGCCCCGCGCCCGCGTGCGCCTGTCGGCCGGCCGCCAGCAACTGGGCGAAGCGGTGCAGGCCCTGTGCTTTCTGGCCGGGGCCAATTCGATCTTCTATGGCGACAAGCTGCTGGTGACGGGCAACCCCGATGTGGAGGCCGATGTGCAATTGCTGGGCAAGCTGGGGTTGGTGGCGACGGGGCAGGCCGCCGCCGCACCCTGCTGCCCGTGATCAGGCTTTCTGCAAGGCGTTGAGCTCCGCCCGCAAGCGCTCCACCTCCGCCTGCAAGCGGCTGTTCTCCTGCAACTGGTCAAAATCCCTTTGCAGCTGCTTGCGGTGCTCCACGTAGTACATGAGGTTGCTGACCCGCAGGCGCAGCAGCTCGGGTTCGATGGGCTTGAAGACATAGTCGATGGCGCCCAGGCTCAGGCCCTGGTGGCGTGAAGCGTCATCCGTCATTGCGGTGACGAAGATGATGGGGGTGCATTCCGAGGCGTGGTGCTCGCGCAGGCGGCGCGCCACCTCGAAACCGTCCATGCCGGGCATCATCACGTCGAGCAGTATCAGGTCCGGCGGCGCGTCGGACTGGCAGATAGCCAGGGCCTTCTCGCCGTTGTGCGCGATCTTGACCTTGAAGCGGTCGCGGAACAGGCCGGCCAGCAGTTGCAGGTTTTCCGGCGTGTCGTCCACCACCAGGATGGTGGCGCGCTCGGGTTCGGGCACGGGTTCCAGGGGCGGGTGCCCCTCCGGGGCACCAGGGCGCAAGGAGACAGGCGCCTCGCGTTGCAGCAGGCGCTGCATGCGTTCGATCAGACGGCGTACCGTGAAGGGCTTGACCAGCAGGTCGCCGATGCCCAGGCGGATGGCCCGGGCGGCCGAGTCGCGGTCCAGCCCGCCCGACATCAGCATGAAGGGCAGGCCGGCCAGTTTGGGGTCGGCGCGCATGGCTTCGAGCAATGCGAGGCCGTCCATGCCCTGCATGTCCATGTCGCAGATCACCACGTGCACGGGTTCCGCGCGCAGCAGCTGCAGGGCACGCGCGCCATCGCGTGCCTGCAGCACCTGGCCGAAGCCAAAACTTTGCAATTGGCTGGCCAGGGCCTGGCGCATGGCGCTGGCACCTTCGGCCAGCAGCACGGTGGTCTTGGAAGGGTGCATGGGGGGTCAGGTCTTGGCGCCGTCGGCGGTCAGTTCGATGTGTTCGGCGGGCAGGTCGGCGGCGATGCGATCCACCTGGGCATTGAGTGCATGGGCGCCGTCGGAAAAGCGCTGGGCGATGCCCCGGAACTCCTCGGACAGTGCGAGAAAGGCGTCCACCATGTCGGGATCGAAATGGCTGCCCCGGCCGTCACGGATGATCTCCACGGCCTGCTCGTGCGAGAACGCGGCCTTGTAGACGCGTTCGGAGATCAGTGCGTCATACACGTCGGCCACGGCCATCAGCCGCGCGGACAGGGGGATGGTGTTGCCCACCAGGCCCTCGGGGTAGCCCGAGCCGTCCCACTTCTCCTGGTGGCTGTAGGCGATCTCCTTGGCGTAGCGGAAGAAGGGGTTGGCCTGCGAGGTCTCGCGCTCGGCGGAAATGATGGCATCGCGCCCCAGCGTGGTGTGGGTCTTCATGACCTCGAACTCCTCGGGCGTGAGCTTGCCGGGCTTGAGCAGGATGCGGTCCGGGATGCCCACCTTGCCGATGTCGTGCAGCGGCGCCGATTTGAAGATCAGCTCGATCGCCGCCTCGCTGAGCTCGTCGGCAAAGCGCGGGTGGTGCTGCAGCTTGCGCGCCAGCACTTCCACGTAGTGCTGGGTGCGGCGGATGTGGTTGCCGGTCTCGTTGTCGCGCGTCTCGGCCAGCGAGGCCATGGCGCGGATGGTGCCGTCCTGTAGCTCCACCACCTCGCGCGTGCGCTTGGCCACCTCTTCCTCGAGGTACTGGTTCTGGCGCGCCAGCAGGTCGCGCGCACGCTTGAGCAACAGGTGGTTGCGCACCCGCGCCAGGGTGATGGCGGGGTTGACGGGCTTGGTGATGTAGTCCACCGCCCCCAGCTCCAGGCCGATCGTCTCATCGTCCTTGGCGCTCATGGCGGTGAGGAAGATCACCGGGATGTCCTCGGTGTCGGGGTTGAACTGCAGGCGGCGCAGCACCTCGTAGCCGTCCATCTCGGGCATCATGATGTCCAGCAGGATCAGGTCGGGCTTGGCATCGCCGGCCACGATCTGCAGGGCCCGCTCACCGCTGTTGGCCAGCTTGACCTTGTAGTCCGCGCGCAGCAGATCGCTCATCAGCGACAGGTTGTCGGGCGTGTCGTCCACCACCAGCACCGTGCACCTGCCGCTGGTTTCCATGGGATTGCTCATGACGTGGGTCCTCCTTCTGGTATCGCTTGGCCGGGCTGGGGTGCTGCACGCAGCAGCGCCAGTGCGTCCGTGAAGATGTAGCTGTCCAGGGCGCGCTTCATCTCGCCGTAGACCGGGCCCAGCAGGGCCTTGAGGGTGGGCGCCGAGTCCTTGAACAGCTCCACGGCGTCCGAGTCGTCGTCGGCCAGCAGGGCATCCAGGCGCGCCAGCAGTTGTTGCGCCTCGGCGTCGCCCACCGCCACCTGGGCACTGCTGGCGGCCTCCTCGGAAGGCAGGGCACCCTGCAGTGCCGCCACCAGGGTCTGGCAGGCCGCGTCCAGCGGCGCCAGCAGGGCCGCCAGCGCGGCAGCGTCCGCCCCGTCGGCAATGGCATTTTCCACCGCTTCGGCCTGCTGGGCCAGGGCGCTGGCGCCAATGGTGCCGGCCGTGCCCTTCAGGGTGTGCATGCTGCGCAGGGCATCGTCGCGCTGGCCCGCGGCCAGGAAGGCCTGGGTGTTGGGCACGGCCAGGGCCTGGCCGGCCGTGAACTTGCGCAGCAGGCTCTCGTAGGCGGCCGGCTTGCCCAGCACACGGCGCAGGCCGGCGGCCGTGTCGAGCCCATCGATGTGCATGAGCGGCTCGTGCAGCACGCCCGCCGCCTGGGCGGGCACTGCCGCACCCGCCTGCCCATCCTGTGCCGCGGCGCGCGCCGGCACCCAGCGCAGCAACTGGGCGAACAGCTCGTCGGGGTCGATGGGTTTGGCCACATGGCCGTTCATGCCGGCTGCCAGGCAGCTGTCGCGGTCGCTGCCCATGGCGTTGGCGGTCATGGCCAGCACGGGCAGTTCGGCCCAGGCCGGGTTGCCGCGGATGTGGCGCGTGGCCGTGAGGCCGTCCATCACCGGCATCTGCATGTCCATGAGCACGATGTCGTAGGCCGCCCGCGCCAGCATGTCGAGCGCCACCTGGCCGTTCTCGGCCACCTCCACCACCAGCCCGGCATCGCCCAGCAGGTCGGCACCCACCTGCTGGTTCAGGTCGTTGTCGTCCACCAGCAGCACCCGGGCACCGCGGATGGGCGCGAGGTCGGGTGCGCTGCCGCCGCGGCGCGGGCCCGTGCGATCCGCGAGGGCGGCGTCCTGCGCCCCGCCCAGCGCCCGGATGGCCGTGTCGAACAGCTGGGAGGGGCTGACCGGCTTGGTCAGCATCAGCGCGATGCCGGCCTGCTCCAGCGCGCGGAACACCTCTTCGCGGCCATGGGCGGTGACGATCACCGGCACCGGAGGGTGGGGCAGCAGGGCCAGCTGGGCGGCCGTCTGAAAGCCGTCCATGCCCGGCATGCGCCAGTCCAGAAATGCAATCTCGCAGGGCAGGCCCGCCGCGTCGGCCTCGCGCGCGGCAGCAATGGCCTGCTCGCCCGAAGCGGCCGTGGTCACGGCAAAGCTCATGCTGGCCAGCAGGCCCGAAAGGATCTGGCGCGCCTGCTCGCTGTCGTCCACCACCAGCACGCGGCGCCCGCGCAGGTCGGGCTCGGGCAGCAGCGGGCGTGCCGAAGGCGTGCCCAGGCCCACGCGGGCGGTGAACCAGAAGGTACTGCCCTGGCCGGGCGTGCTGTCCACGCCCACATCGCCGCCCATCAAGCCCGCGAGCTTCTTGGAGATGGCCAGGCCCAGCCCGGTACCGCCATATTTGCGCGTGGTGGATGTGTCGGCCTGCTCGAAGGAGCGGAACAGCCGCGACTGCTGCTCGGGCGTGAGGCCGATGCCCGTGTCCTGCACCTCGAAGCGCAGCAGCAGGCCCTGTGCGGCATCGCGCTCCACCTCGGTCACGCGCACCACGATCTCGCCGGTGTCTGTGAACTTCACGGCATTGTTGCCATAGTTCACGAGGATCTGCCCCAGGCGCAGCGGGTCGCCGCGCAGATCGTCGGGCAGGGCCGGGTCCACGTCGAACATCAGCTCCAGCCCCTTGGCCGAGCACTTGTCGCCGATCAGGTTGGCCACGTTGTCCAGCACATTGCGCAGCCCGAAGTCGACGGTCTCCACCGTGAGCTTGCCGGCCTCGATCTTGGAAAAATCGAGAATGTCGTTGATCAGGCCCAGAAGGTGCTGGCCCGAGCGCTGGATCTTCTCGACATAGTCGCGCTGGCGCGGCGAGAGGTCGGTGGTCAGGGCCAGGTGGCTCATGCCGATCACCGCGTTCATGGGCGTGCGGATCTCGTGGCTCATGTTGGCCAGGAAGTCCGACTTCATCTGCGAGGCCTCTTCGGCGCGGGCGCGGGCCACCTCCAGCTCGTCCTCGTGTTCGCGCAGGGCGGCATTGGCCTGCTCCAGCTCTTCGGTGCGCTCGACCACCCGGGCCTCGAGCACCTCTTCGCTGCGCTTCAAGGCATCCACCAGCTCCGCCTGCGCGGCCATGGCCAGCGACTTGGCTTTTTCGCGCTTCAGGAACTGCCGGGCCATGGCCACGGCCAGCAAAAAGGTGAGCAGCGCCTGGAAGGCGGTGAGCCCGGTGGTCAGCAGGGTCTGGTGCTGCACCTCGGCATTGCGCTGGTCGCCCAGCAGGGCCGAGATGCGCGAGGCGTGCAGGGCCAGCTCCTGCACCGATTCGCGCAACTCGCCCAGGCGCTCGCGCAGCAAGCGCATGTTGGCATGACCGGTGCGCTCGTCCACGCTTTGCCCGAAGTAGCTGTCGCCCGCCTCCACGAACGACTGCAGTTCGCCCAGCGCCCGCGCATAGATGGGCTCGTGCTGCATCAGCGTGCGCGCGGTGCCGCTCTCCAGGGCACTGAAACGGCTCAGGAACAGGTCGTAGCGCAACTGCAGCTGTTCCAGCGAGGTGCTCTGGGGATCGAACTCGTACTGGTGCAGGGCATGGTCGAGTCGCCCATACTCCACGTTGAGCTGCAGGAAGGACCACAGGGCGTTCACGTCGCCCCGGCGCATCACGGCTTCAACGCTGCGGTACTGGCGGTACTGGACCGTGGCGATGGAGACATAGACCACCACCAGGCTGGCGATGATCAGGGGCAGGAGGTGCTTGCTGCGCAGCATGGACACCCCGCCGGCTCGTCACTTGACCTGCAGGGTGCGAAGCTGCCAGGCCGACCGGTTGTAGTAGAGCTCCGTGCGCAACTCGGCCTTGGTATCGAAGGGGTAGACGATGAAGAGGGGGCCCTTTTCGCGCACGGGCATGGGGCGCTCGTTCATGAGCCGGGCCACGATCACCTCGTGGCGCGTGGCGTCCTCGAAGGGGATCTCGGTCTTGTAGTCGTTGAGCGCCACCGCGGTGATCTTGCTGCCCTTGGCACCTGCCGCCGCCAGCACGTCACGCAGCAGCGGCCCGGTGAAGCTCACGGGCTGCGGGTACCAGGGGGTCTGGGTGGTGAAGCTCTTCTGGGGCAGCTTTTCGAGCATCTTCATGTCGAACTGGGCCCGGTCCCCCTGGTTGGTGCGGCCCACGCCGCCCTGGATGGTCAGCACCACGGGCCCGGCGGGCTTTTCCAGCGCCTGCGTCTGCGCCTGTGCCGGCAAAAAGGCGCATGCAGCAGCCACCACAGCGCCTTTGGCCAGGCGCGACAACGGGCCGTTGGCCCTCTTCGCATCGCTCATGCTGTTCCCCCTCGCCGGCCCTTTGGGGCCGTTGTTTTGGTGTAGGTGCTGTTATAGCAGCCAGAGCGAATTCATGCACTTGCCATTTGACCACCGCAGTCACGGCCCCGTGCCGATCGGTGCATCGCGTCGGTTCACCTGGTAGAACACCTGGCGCAGCCAGCGGTTGGCCGGCGCTTCGTGCTGGCGGCGATGCCAGTACTGCTGCACCTGGATCTGCGGTGGCCGAAAGGGCAGGGCAATGCGCCGGATCTGCACGTGCCGGGCCACCGCGTCGGCGATGTCCTCTGGCACGGTAGCCACCAGGTCCGAACCGGGCAGCAGGGCCAGCAGGCTCATGAAGTGCGACAGCTCCAGCATCACGTGGCGCTGGTGGCCCTTGTCCGACAGAAAGCGGTCGATCTGGTGCTCGCGCCCGTCGGGCCTGACCACCACATGCCTGGCACCCAGGAACTGGCGCAGCGTGGGGCGGTCGCCAATGGCGGCGTTGTGCTTGCAGGTGATGCAGGCGTAGCTGGTCTTGAACAGCAACTGCTGGTAAAAGCCGGCCTTCTGCAGGTCCGGGAAAAATCCGATCGCCAGATCCGCCTCGCCCGACTCCAGCGCCTGGGCCGCCACCGCCCTGGGTTTGGCCATGGCATACAGGCGCACCTGCGGCGCCTCCTGGCGCAGGTGCCTGAGCACCCCCGGCAGGAAGGTGACCTCTCCGATATCGGGCGTGAGCACGGTGAACCCCCGCTGCGCGCGGGACGGGTCGAAGCCGGCCCGCTGCAGGATCTCGCTGCGGATGGTTTCCACCACCTGGCGCACCAGGGGTGCAATCTCCTGGGCCCGCGGCGTGGGCTCCATGCCCGCGCCGGTGCGCACGAACAGCGTGTCGTCAAACATCTGCCGCAGCCGGGCCAGGGCGGCACTGGTGGCCGGCTGGCTCAGCCCCAGCGTCTCGGCGGCGCGGCTCACGCTGCGCGTCTGGGCCATGGTGTCGAAGACCACGAGCAGGTTCAGATCGATGGAACGAATATCCATGGTGTGGATTTTATCTATCCACAGTATCGGCTGTTCAAATTTTTACCGCCTGCCTACGATCAGCCCATACCCACAAGACCAGGAGACAAGCATGCTGCGGCGCGATGTTCTAGGGGCGGTTGCCGCCCTGGCCACCAGTACCCCCACCACAGGCCTGCGCGCGCAGGCATCCGCCTGGCCCCAGCGCCCCGTGCGCTGGATCCTCTCGCAGGCCGCAGGCGCGGGCCCGGACATCCTGGCGCGCTACCTGGGCGAGCAGTTGGGCAAGGCCTGGGGCCGCCAGGTGGTGGTGGACAACCGCCCCGGCGGGCAGAACGTCATCGGCGCGCAGGCGGCGGCGCGCTCGGCACCGGACGGCTACACCTTCTACTACGCCACCACCGCGGCCATGGTGACCAACCCCCTGACCTTCCGGTCACTGCCCTATGACCCGGCTAAGGACTTCGTGCCCGTCCGCCTGATCGGGCGCAGCCCCTTCGTGCTGGCGGCCGGCGCTGCGCTCCCGGGCAAGGGGCTGGCCGAGGTGCTGGCCGACGCCCGGGCCCAGCCCGGGGTGCTGACCATCGCCACCGAGGGCGGCCGCACCTTCTCCGGCATGCTGGCCGACGCGGTGGCCCACCTGGCGGGCGTGAAGTTCAACCACATTCCGTACACCAAATCGTCCGACGCCATGCAGGACGTGCTGGCAGGGCGGGTGCAGCTGGTGTGCCTTCCTGATGCGGCATTGAGCAGCTATGTGAAGGCCGGGCAGGTGAGGCCACTGGCGGTGAGCACGCCCCGGCGCCTGCCGGAACTGCCCCAGGTGCCGGCCCTGGCCGAAAGCTTCCCGGGCTTCGAGTACACCGGCTGGAACGGCCTTTTTGCGCCCACGGGCACGCCGCCCGATCTGGTGGCCCGGGTCAACCGCGACCTGGAGACGGTACTGCGGCTGCCCGAGGTCGCGCAGCGCATGCTGGCGCTCGGCTCGATGGTGGAGCCCAGCATGTCGGTGCCGGAGGCCGACACCTTCATGCGGTCCGAGCGCGAGCGATGGGCCACCCTGGTCAGGAACCTCGGCATCCAGCCGGAGTGAGCGCGTGGCCTGGCTGAACAACTGCTCCTGCGGGGTCGACGTGCATGCCCATGTCGTGCCCGAGCGCTTTCCCGCCTACCTGGGCAAGACGCTGCCCGCGCCGTGGCCCACGACCGCACCCGCCCCCGACGCCCAGGGACTGTGCCACCGCCATGTGCTGGTGCAGGGCCAGCACTACCGCACGGTGAGCGAGAAGTGCTGGTCGGCGCCCCGGCGCCTGGCCGACCTGCCGGACATGGGCATCGCCACGCAGGTGGTGTCGCCCATGCCCGAGCTCCTGAGCTACTGGCTGGAGCTGGGGGATGCGCAGCCCCTGATCCGCTTCCTCAACGAAACCACGGCGGCGCTGTGCGCCGAAAGCGCAGGCCGGCTGCTGGGGCTGGCGGCGGTGCCGTTGCAGGACACCGATGCCGCGATGGCCGAGCTGGAATACGCCGTGCGCTCGCTGGGACTGGTCGGCGTGGAGGTGGGCAGCAATGTCAATGGCGTGGCCATCGGGGACCCGCGCTTCGAGCCCTTCTTTGCGGCGTGCGTGGCGCTCGACGTTCCCGTGTTCGTGCATGCCCTCAAGCCCGCGGGCATGGAGCGGCTGGTGGGCCCGGCTGCGCTGCAGCAGGTGCTGGCCTACCCGACCGACGTCGGCCTGGCCGCCGCGTCGGTGATCACCGGCGGCCTGCTGCAACGGCTGCCCGCGCTGCGCATGGCGTTCAGCCATGGCGGCGGCACCTTGCCGATGCTGCTGCCGCGCCTGCAGCAGGGCTGGCAGGTGTTTCCAGCCCTGGCGCAGGGCATGGCGCAATCGCCCCAGGAGCAGGCCCGGCGGCTGTACTTCGACACGCTGGTGTTCGACGCGCCGGCCCTGCGCTACCTGATCGCCTGCTTTGGCGAGCAGGCGCTGATGCTCGGCACCGACTACCCCTTCAACTTCCATGAGCGCAGGCCGCTTGCGCGGCTGCTGGACGCCGGCCTGCCGGCCGCAACCTGCGATGCACTGGCCTTCGGAAACGCCCGGCGCTTCCTGGGCCGATCACCCAACCCTTGCGAGGAACTCCCATGAAATCCCCCTGGATCCAGTCGCTGCGCAGCGTGTCGCTGACCGTGCCCGATCTCGCGGCGGCCGAGCGCTTCTACACCCAGGTATGGCAGCTGGAGGTCGCGGCGCGCGGCGACGGCGCCCTCTACCTGCGCGGCAGCGGCGCAGACCACCACCTGCTGGTACTGCACGAGCGCCCCGGAACACCGCAGCTGCGCCATGTCACCCTGCGCGCGCGCACCGCCCAGGCACTTGCCGCCATTGCGCAGGCGGCACTTGCTGCCGGCGGACGGGTGGAGCAGGACGTGGGACCCGCCACAGACCCTGCAGGTGGAACCCGCCTCGTGGTGCGGGATGCCGACGGCCGCCGCTTCGAGGTGGTGCATGGCGACATGCAGAGCGCACCCACCGAGCCGGCCCCCCCAGACCAGCCCCAGCGCCTGGCGCATGCGGTCCTGAACAGCCACGACGTGGCCGCCACGCAGGCCTTCCTGGAGCAGGCGCTGGGCTTCGTGCTCGCCGACCGCACCCGGATCATGGCCTTCATGAACTGCGATGCGGACCACCACACCCTGGCGCTGGGCGACTCCGACAACGACGCGCTCAACCACATCGCCTTCGTCATGCCGACGCTGGATGCCGTGATGCGGGGCGCGGGGCGCATGAAGGACGCAGGGCATGGCACCGAATGGGGCCCCGGGCGCCATGGCCCGGGGGACAACGCATTCAACTACTTCATCGATCCCTTCGGCCTGGTCATCGAATACACGGCCGAAGTCGAGCAGATCGATGACAGCTACCGCCCCGGCGCCCCCGCCGACTGGACCTGGCCCCCCGGCCGCGTGGACCAGTGGGGCATCTCGCAACCGCCCAGCGCACGCCTGAAAGAGGCCCAGCGCACCGTTTTCTTTGTTCCCACCCTTTAAGGATTCTCCCCATGCGATTCACCACCTACCTGCACAACGGCCAACCCCGCCTGGCGGTCGTGGACGGCGATACGGCCGTGGACCTGGCCGCCGATCTGCGTGCCGAGCTCGAAGCCGGCCATGACCTGGCGGCCATGGGCCGCGCCGCGCTGCAGTCGGACGCGCCGCGCCTGGCATTGAAGGACCTGGCCTTTGCGCCGCTGCTGCCCGAGCCGGGCAAGACCATCTGCCTGGGGCTGAACTACTTCGACCATGCCAAGGAAGGCGGCCGCGAGAAGCCCGAGTACCCCTGGTTCTTCTACCGAGGCAAGAGCTCGCTGATCGGGCATGCCCAGCCGGGGCTGCTGCCCCGGGTGTCCACCAAGTTTGACTACGAGGCCGAGCTGGCCGTGGTGATCGGCCGCAAGGTGCCGCGGCATGTGCCCCAGGACGAGGCACTGCGGTACGTCTTTGGCTACAGCTGCTTCAACGACATGTCGGTGCGCGACTTCCAGAAGCGCACGCCGCAGTGGACGATCGGCAAGAACTTCGACGGCACCGGCGGCTTCGGGCCGGTCCTGGTGACGGCCGATGATCTGGAGCCGGGGGCCACCGGCCTGCGCATACAGAGCCGGCTCAACGGGCAGGTCATGCAGGACGCCAACACCTCCGACATGATCTGGGGCGTGGCCGAGACCATCCACCTGCTCTCGCAGTGCCTGACCCTGGAGCCCGGCGACGCGATCATCATGGGCACCCCCGCAGGCGTAGGCCAGGCGCGCACGCCGCCGGTCTGGATGCAGGCGGGCGACACCATCGAGATCGAGATCGAGAAGATCGGGCTCCTGCGCAACCCCATCGTCGCGGAGGCCTGAGCCATGTACGACGTAGCCATCGTCGGCTTTGGCCCGGCGGGTGCGGTCGCGGCCGGGCTGCTCGGCCAGGCCGGGCTGAAGGTCCATGTGTGCGACCGCCGCCAGGGCGTCTACGAGATCCCGCGCGCCATCGCGCTGGACCACGAAATCATGCGGGTGTTCCAGCGCCTGGGGGTCGTGGACGAGGTGCAGCGCTTTTGCGAGCCCTTCACGCCCTCGGAGTACTTCGGCGCCGACGGCCAGCTGATCCGCCGCATGACCATGGTGAAGCCCCCGTATCCCCAGGGCTACACCCCTTCCATCGTCTTCACCCAGCCGCCGGTCGAGCGCGCGCTGCGTGCGCTCGTGGACCGCCTGGGCAACGTCACCGTGCAGGAGAACGCCGAGTGCACCGCGCTCTCGCAGGATGCCGACGGCGTGTCGCTCACCATCGGCGGCAAGCCCGTGCGGGCGCGCTGGGCCATCGCTGCCGACGGCGGCGCCAGCGCGTTGCGGGGCATGCTTGGCATCGAACTGGAAGACCTGGACTTCGACGAGCCGTGGCTCGTGGTGGACGTGGTGGTCAACGAACAGGGGTTGGCCAAGCTCCCGCAGACCAGTGTGCAGTACTGCGAGCCGGAACGGCCCTGCACTTATGTCATCGGGCCGGGAAACCACCGCCGCTGGGAGATCAGCCTCCAAAGCGGGGAAGACCCCCGGCAGATGGCCACCCCCGAGGAGACGTGGAAACTGCTGTCGCGCTGGATCACCCCGCAGGACGGGGAGTTGTGGCGCCAGTCGAGCTACCGGTTCCACGCCCTGGTGGCACAGCGCTGGCGCGCGGGCCGCGTGTTCCTGGCCGGCGACGCCGCCCACATGCAGCCACCCTTTCTGGGGCAGGGCATGTGCCAGGGCGTGCGCGATGTCGCCAACCTCACCTGGAAGCTGGCCGCGGTGGCCAAGGGCGAAGTGCAGGGCGCTGCCGCCGAACGCCTGCTCGGCACCTACGGCGCCGAGCGCAAGGCCCATGTGATGGAGCTGACGCGCCGCATCAAGCATGTGGGAGAGGTGATCTGCGAGCGCGACCCCCGCAAGGCCCGCGAACGCGATGCGCGGCTGCTGGCGGAGTGCGGCGGGATCGTGAAGGACACGCCCCGCCAGGACATTCTGCCCGCCCTCACCACGGGCCTGCTCACGCCGACGGCCGGTGCCGGAACCCTTTTCCCGCAGCCGCGCATGCGAAGCGGTGAGCTCATGGACCAGCGCTTTGGCAGCGGCTGGCGCCTGGTCACCGACGGGGCCTGGCCGATCGAGGTGCCGCCCGGCCTGCGCCAGATCGACATGCGCTCGGAACCCGAAGCCCAGGGCGTGGTGTCCTCGTGGATGCTGCGCCACGGGGTGCACGCAGCCATTGTGCGCCCCGACCACTACACCTATGGCGCCGCGTCCAGCGCCGCCGAAATGGCACAGCTGCTCACGCAGTGGCAGCAGCGCTGAGCCGCCCCGCACCTTGTCCCACCCGAAGGAGATCGCCATGAAGTGGATTGCAGCGCCCCGTCTCGCCGGCCTGGCCATGCTGGCGGGTTGCGCCAGCGCGCCCCAGGCGCCGCCACCGGCGGCAACGCAAGCCATCACCGGCCTGGCCCTGGCCTCACCGGGGCGTGCCGACAATGCCATGCTCGAGCGCCCGTTTGCCGGCCGCAACCCGGCCAACCCCAACTGCGTGGGCGAGAACCTCTCGCCCGCACTGGCCTGGACCGGCGTGCCCGAGGGCACCCAAAGCTTTGCCATCGTGGTGGACGACCAGGCGGGCCGGGCCGGCTTGGGGGTGAACCACTGGACGGCCTACGGCATGGCCGCCACCCTGCGCGGCCTGCCCCAGGGCGCAGCCGCGCAGCGCCCGGCCGCGTTCGTCCCGGGCACCAACACGCTCAACGACAAGGCCTACCTGGGCCCGTGCCCGCGCAAGGGCAACGCGCCCCAGCACTACGTCTTCACGCTGATTGCAACCTCGCTGCCCCCCGACGCCCTGCCCGAAGGGCTCACCAAGGCCCAGTTGATGGAAGCACTCCAGGGCAAGGCGCTGGCCGCCGGCAGCCTGGTGCTGCGCTTCGCGCACTGAGCCGGCCAGGCCCCAGACCAGGCAGCGGGCCCCCGCCATTTCTGGCCGGGGCCCGCCGCTTCACGCGCCCGGCAGGTCGCTGTGAAAGCCCGCGGCCAGCACGCCGGCCAGGCAGATCTCTTCGTCCTGGTCCCCTGTGCCGCCGCTGGCGCCCACGGCGCCCACGGTATTGCCGGCAGCGTCCTTGACCAGCACGGCCCCGGTCTGCGGGAGGAAGCGCCCCGCCGAGGTCGAGGACAGGGAGACGAAGAAGTTGGGGTTGTTCTTGGCGCGCTCCCCCAGGGTGCGGCTGGACGCGCCCATACCGACGCTGCCCCAGGCCTTGGCCAGGGCGATGTCGAAGCGGAACATGCTCGCGCCGTCCTGCCGGGCAAACGCGATCAGGTGGCCGCCCTCGTCGATGACCGCGATGCCCATGGGCGGGTAGTGGGCGCTGGAGGCCTTGGCCAGGGCCACCTCCAGCATCTTGCTGGCTTGCGCCAGGGTGATCTTCTGCATCGTTTCAGTCCTCCGGTGTGAATCCTGTGATCTTGACCACCCGGGCCCAGAAGGCGTGGCCTTCCTTGACGCTGGCACCCAGGCGCTGCGGGGTCACGCGCATGACCTCCAGCCCGTTCTTGGCAAAGACTTCCTGCATCTGGCTGGTGGCCAGGGCATCGTTGACGGCCGCATTGAGCTGTCGCAGCTTGTCGGCGGGAAATCCGGCGGCCCCATACCAGGCCAGCCAATCGACAAAGGCGATGTCCTTGAACCCCAGCTCCGTCAAGGTGGGGACCTCGGGCAGGGCAGGCCACCGGGCGGGGGCCGTCACGGCCAGTGCGCGCAGCTTGCCGCTGCGGATGTGCGGCAGCACCTCGCTGACCGCATTGACCGCCACCGGCACCTGGCCGCCCAGCAGATCGGTCAGCAGGGGCGCGCCGCCCTTGTAGGAGATTGCACGCAGGTCGAGCTGGGCCTGCTTGCCGAACAAGGCGCCTGCCAGGTGCAGGGTCGAGCCCATGGCGGGCACACCATAGTTCGCTTCGGTGGGGTGGGCCTTGGCCCAGCGGACGTAGTCGGCGATGCTCTTGACCTCGGCCGGCAGGCCCGGGCCGGCCGTGAAGACGGCGGTGTACGAGCACAGGCCCGCAATGGGAACGAAGTCCGCCAGCGTGTCATACCCCAGTTTCTTGAACACGTGGGGGTGCAGCGTCATGCTGGAGCTCGGGCACTGGAGCACATGGTTCCCGTCCACGCCCACGCGCTTGACGTGCTCCGCCGCAATGCGCCCGCCGGCCCCCGGCTTGCTGTCGTAGACCAGGTTCTGCGGGAACTTTCCGCGCATCTGGTCCAGCAGGGGGCGGGTGACCTGGTCGCCCAGACCGCCGGCCGGAAATCCGGACCAGATACTGAGGAACCCGCCGTTTTGCGCCATGGCGCCCTGCGGCCATGCGCCTGCCAGGCCGCCCAGGGCCAGCCCTGCGTGCAGCAGCTGCCTTCTTTTCATGCTTGTCTCCTTTTTTATGGTGGGATCGGAAATGCGGCGTTGCGCCGCAGTGGACTACGCCCCCGTCCTGGAGAGGGAGTCGAAGTTGTACTTGTTCATGCTAGAAAACTGCGCCACGGCGGGATGGGGGACGAACCGGGTGCGGCAGTCGAGCACGGCAGGCAGGCCGCTGGCCAGGGCGCGCTGTATCGCGCCGGCCACCTGCGGCGCCTCGGTGACGGTCTCGCCATGGCAGCCGAAGCCCCGCGCGATGGCGGCGTAGTCGGTGTCCTCCAGCCCGGTCGCCATCTCGAAATCCAGCCCCATCTTCTGCCCCATGCGGATCACACCCCAGGAGGCGTTGTTGTGGACGATGGTGAGCACCGGCAGGCCATAGCGCCGGGCCGTGTCCAGCTCGTTGAGCGTGAAGCCGAAGGCGCCATCGCCGGTGATGTTGACCACGGGCTGGCCGGGAAACTGGCTCTTGAGCGCGATGGCCGCAGGGAGGCCGAAACCCAGGTGGCTCATGCCGGGCTCGTGCAGGCGCGTGCGCACCCCGTGCGCGGGCGTGAGGTCGTTGCTCCAGAAGGTCGTGTGCCCGCCATCGAACACGGCCAGCGCATCGGCAGGCAGGGCCTCGCCGATCGCCTTGGCCAGGGCCGCGGGGTGCATCACGGGGGTGGTCTCGGCGGCCATCGCGGCCAGCGCCTGCTCGTAGCGCAGGCGCTCCTGGCGCACTTCACCCAGCCATGCCGTGCCCCTTTCGGGTTCGGTCGGGATGGCTGCCAGCAGGTCGCGCAGGGCTTCGAGCGCATCGGCCTGCATGGCCACTTCGTGGACCACCGCATGCCCGAGGGCACTCGGGTCGATGTTGATGTTGATCACGCGGTGGTGCCGCCGGGCCAGCGCGCCCTTGTCATCCCACATCCACGAAGACCAGCGGCAGCCCACGCTCAGCACCACGTCGGCGCGGGCAAATGCGTGCCGCACGGGATCGCCGGCGATGATGCCGCCGTGGCCGATGAAGCCCGGGCTGTCCGTGGGCACCAGGCCCAGGGCCATCTGGGTCGGCAGCAGGGGCGCCTGCAAGCGCCGCGCCAGCTCGCGCAGTTCGGCCACGGCGCCCGATGCCACCACGCCGCCGCCGCCGACGATCAGCGGGCGCTGGGCCTGGCGCAGCAACACGGCGGCCTCGCGCACCGCGTCGGCGTGGGGCCGCGGGTGCCGGGTGGCGCGGTAGCTATCGGGCGTGAGTTCGAACTCATCGCCGGCGAAGGCCTGCGTTTCCCCGAGCACATCCTGCGGAATGTCCAGGTGCACCGGGCCGGGGCAGCCACCCAGGGCCTCGCGGATGGCACGGCGGGCCAGTTCGGGCACCCGGCGCGCATCGTTGACGACCGCATTCCACTTGGTCAGCGGTGCCGTGACGGCCCGCGTATCAAGGTCCATGAAGACGCCAAGGTGGGGGTAGGAGGCCGCCCGGTGCTGGTTGGTGGTGATCGCCAGCAGGGGCAGGTGGTTGTTGAACGCAACGCCCAGGCCGGAGGCCAGGTTGAGGCCGCCCGGGCCCAGTTCGCCCACGGCCACCGCCAGGCGGCCGGTGCCTGCATGCACGGCGGCGGCCATCATGGGGCCGGCCGCTTCATGGCGCACGCCGATGAAGCGGATCCCCGGCTCCCGGCTCAGCGCATGGAACAGGGGCGAGAGCTTGCCGCCCACGATCCCGAAGACCGTGTCCACGCCTTCGGCCTTCAGCACGCGCACCAGGGCCTGGGCGCCAGTCAGCCGCAGCGGCGATGGACTCTGCGCAGTGGCAGCTTGCTCTGGGGGGAGGGGGCGGGTCATGGTCGCGGGCGTCAGTGAAAGGACCTCCATGGTGCCCGCAGGCCGGCCGCAGGGCGATGGACGTTTCGGCCCATTTGCTGTACTTTTCCGGCATCAGAAAGTCTTTGCTGGCCATGAAGAAACTGCCATTGCCCTGGGTGCCCTACCGTGAAGTCCGCCACGACCAGCCGGATGATTGCCTGCACTACGAGCCGATTGCGGTGAGGGCCGTGGAGATGGACTGGACAATTCCGGCCCATCGGCATGAGGGTTTGCACCAGTTCCAGTTCATCGAAAGCGGCGGCGTGCGTGGCTCCATCGACGGGCGGGAGTTCGAGGCCCAGGCGCCGGTCATGCTGATGCTGGCCCCCGGGGCGGTGCACGGCTTCACCTACACACGGGATGCCGTGGGCCACCAGGTCACGCTGCCCGCGTCGACGCTTGCCCAGCTGCTGGGCGAATCGGAGCTGCTGCAGACGCACCTGCAATCGTCTTTCGTCATCTCCCCCGATGACGATGGCGCCGACATTGCCGGGATGTTTGCCCGCATATCCCGGGAGTTCCAGCGCAGTGACGTGGCGCGCGTACCGGCCTTGCTGGCGCTGGTGGCGCTGATTGCCGTGCGCTTCATCCGTGAACGGGGCGAGCAGTTCGAGCGCGAGGCGCCCAAGGGCCTGCGCGACACGCTGGTCCAGCGCTACCTGGCCCTGGTGGAGCAGCACTATGCGGAGCACCGGCCGCTCACCTTCTATTCCCAGGCCCTGCGGGTCTCGGCCGACCACCTCAGTCGGACCTGCCGCAACCTGGTGCAAAAATCCGCGCTGGAGATACTGCAGGATCGCCTGCTGCTGGAAGCGCGCCGCCTGCTCGCCTACACCCCCATGCCCATTGCCCAGGTGGCAGGCCAGCTGGGGTACGAGGATGCCGCGTACTTCAGCAAGTCCTTTGGCCGGGCCATGGGCCACACACCGTCCGAGTACCGGGCCCTGGTGGCCCAGGGCGTGCGCCGCGTGGATGCCGCAGCGCCCTGAAACCCGCGCTCAGGCCGCTCCCGCCACGGCGCCCTGTACCTGGAGCGCGGTCACCTCGGCGTCGGAGTAGCCCAGCTCCCGCAGCAGCGCTGCCGTGTGCTCGCCCACGCGCGGCGGCTGCAGGCGCACGCCGGGGCGCGTGCCGCCGATCGTCAAGGGCAACAGCGGCACCTTGGACTCGGTGCCGTTGTTCAGGCGGATGGGCGCCAGGCCCCCGCTTTCGTTGAGGTGCCGGTCGTCGAACAGCTCCTGCGGCTTGGTGATGGGGGCGAAGGGCAGCTCATTGGCTTCGAAAATGGCCGCGAGCTCCGCCGCGCTGCGCCCGGCCAGGTGCGAGCGCAGCTGGGGCATCATCCACTCACGCGCCTGCACGCGGTCGTTGTTCGTCTTGAGGCGCGGATCGGCCAGCAGGTCCGAGAGGCCCAGGGCCTCGCAGAAGATGGCCCACTGCTTGTCGCTCACGGCGGCCAGGAAGATCTGCTCCCCGTCCTGCACCGTGAACACGTCGTAGATGGCCCAGGCCGAGATGCGGCTGGGCATGGGGTTGGCCGCCTTGCCGGTGCTGGCGAACTGCATCATGTGCTGCGCCACCAGAAAGACATTGTTCTCGAACAGCGCGGACTGCACCTCCGAGCCCTCACCGGTCAGTTCGCGCTGGCGCAGAGCCGCCATGGCGCCTATGGCACCGAACATGCCGCCCATGATGTCGTTGACGCTGGTGCCCGCACGCAGCGGGTCGCCCGGGCGCCCGGTCATGTAGGCCAGGCCGCCCATCATCTGCACCACCTCGTCCAGGGCGGTGCGCTGCTCGTAGGGGCCGGGCAGAAAGCCCTTGTGGCTCACGTAGATCAGGCGCGGGTTGAGCTTTTTGAGGGAGGCGTAGTCCAGCCCCAGCTTGGCCATGGTGCCGGGCTTGAAGTTCTCGCTCACGATGTCGGCCGTGGCGATGAGGCGCAGCGCGGCCTGGATGCCCTCGGGCTTCTTGAGGTCGAGCGCGGTGCTTTTCTTGTTGCGGTTGAAGGTGGAAAAGAAGCCCGCGCCCGAGCCCAGCAGGTGGCGCGTGCTGTCGCCCTCGATGGGCTCGACCTTGATGACCTCGGCACCCAGGTCGGCCAGCACCATGCCGCAGGTAGGCCCCATGACCATGTGGGTGAATTCCACCACGCGGATGCCGGCGTAGGGCAGGGGTTGGTCATTCTTGGGTGCCTCAGACATGGCTGGCTCCTTGTACGAAGCCCTTGGGCAGGCCGGCCTCGGGCGTCATGCCGTACACGGGCTCGCCCGGCAGCCCGGCCACCAGCGGAGCGCGGGCCTCCATCAGCCGCTGCAGGTCAATGCCGGTGGCGATGCCGCTGGCCTCGAACATGAACACTAGGTCCTCCGTGACCACATTGCCTGAGGCGCCCGGCGCATACGGGCAGCCGCCCAGCCCGCCGAGCGAGGCATCGAAGGTGCGCACACCTTCCTCGTACGCTGCCAGGCAGTTGGCCAGGCCCAGGCCGCGCGTGTTGTGCATGTGCGCGGCACCGGCCCTGTCGCCCAGCTCGGCGCGCAGGCGCTTGAACAGACGGCGCACCTGGGCCGGGTTGGCATAGCCCACGGTGTCGGACAGGCCCGACTCGTCGGCCCCGGCCGCCACGCACTGGGCGGCCAGCCAGATCACCTCGTCCTCGGGCACCAGGCCCTGCAAGGTGCAGCCGAAGGCGGTGGAAATGCCGGCCTCCAGCTTCACGTGCGGCGCGATGTCGCGGCGCAGGTCCGATATGGCGCGTACCTCCTCGACCATCTCCTCGCGCGTCTTGCGCACATTGGCCAATGAATGCGCGGCGCTGGCGGACACGGGCATGGTCAGCTTGTGCACCCCGGCTTCCAACGCCGCCTGGGCGCCCTTGCGGTTGGGCACCAGGGCCATGACCGTGAGGCCGGGCAGGGTGATGGCGTGGCGCACCACCTCGGCGGCGTCGGCCATCTGCGGCAGCAGCCGGGCGGGCACGAAGGACGCGACCTCGATCTCGCGCACGCCTGCCGCGTAGAGCGCATCGATCCAGCGCAGTTTGTCGGCCGTGGGCATGGTGGCCTTCACGGACTGCAGGCCGTCGCGCGGGCCGACCTCGCTGATCAGCACATGGGGTGCTTGGGGCATGGAATCTCCTGAATTCAGAATGTTCTATAAGAAAGAACATCAATCTGTCTCATGAAAGTATGGAAAGGATCCATCCACAGGTCAAGGGCCGCACGGCAAATAAAAAAGCCGTTCTGCAGAACAGAACGGCTTGCACAAAGACGGTGCAGGGCTGCATGCTACGCAGCCTGCTCGGCCGGCTTGCGCTTGCGCGGCGCCTTGGAAGGAGTCACTGCCACCGGCACGGCGATCAATTGCTCCACCAGCAGGCGCACATGCCCCTGCATGGTGGCAATGGCCTTGGCATCGCCCGCCATGTGGCGCAGCAGGCATTGCTGGAACACGCCGTCGAACATGGCGTAGGTCAGGTCGATGGGGGCCCGCACGGGGCTGCCGGCCAGTTCGGCCATGCGCGTGAGCACGCGCCAGACCATGTTGGCCAGGCTCTTGTCGATGGCCTCCACGTCGGCGCGCAGCGCTTCCTCGAACAGCGACTGCGAGCGGATGTCGTACCAGAGCCGGTGCATGGGCGCCTCGGTGCGCACGGTCTCGCCCAGCACGTCGACAAAGCCGGCCACCAGTTGGGCAAACGAGGTGGATCGCTCGGTCACCTCATCGTAGCGCGTGACACAGCGCGCCTTGTACTGGCGCACGCTGCACAGGATGAGGTCGAGCTTGTCGGTGAAGTAGTAGTGCAGCACCCCGTGCGAGAAGGCCGAGTTCTGCGCGATCTCGCGCAGGCTGGTGCGCGCATAGCCCAGTTCGGCCAGGGTCTGCAGCGCGGCCTCGCCCAGTTCGGCGCGGCGTTCGGCGTATTTGTCACGGCGGGGTGCTCTTTCCATCGCGCCATTGTAGGCAGAGGCGGGGAGGGCGCCCATGTCTTTTGATGTATGGGAGACGGCCGGTCGATTGAATTTATGACAAGTGTCAAGAAAAAGTCTTGACACTTGTCCAACACATTTTCAGAATCGATTCCGCTCTCTGCAAAAACGCGGGGGCCAACGATCCCAAAACCAGGAGACAAGACATGGCGAAGTTCGATTTGACCGGCCGCAAGGCCCTGGTCACCGGTGGCGCGCGCGGCCTCGGTGAAGGCATGGCCCAGGCACTGGCTGCCGCAGGCGCATCGGTGATGATTGGCGACGTGCTCACTTCGCTGGGCCAGGAGACTGCGGGCAAGCTGCCGGTGACCGGCGGCGCCAAGGCCGGCTTCGTCAAGCTCGACGTGACGCAGGAGGCCGATTGGGCCACCGCCGTGCAGGCCACGCAGGAAACGCTGGGCGGCTTCGACATCCTCATCAACAACGCCGGCATCGAGGTCACCGCCCTGGTGTCCGAGATCGAGGCCGAATCGCTGCGCCGCATGCTGGACGTGAACATCGTGGGCACGGCGCTGGGCCTCAAGCACGCCTTCCGCGCCATGCGCCCGGGCGGCAGCGCGGGCAAGGGCGGTGCGGTGGTCAACATCGCCTCGGTGGCGGCCACCATCGCCTTCCCGGCGATCGCGGGTTACTCGGCCACCAAGTCGGCCGTGGACCGGCTCACCCGCGTGGCGGCCATGGAGTCGGGCAAGCTCGGCTTCGGCGTGCGCGTGAATTGCATCTACCCGGGCCTGGTACCCACCGAGATGGGCATGAAGCTCGCTGCCGACGTGGTGGCCGCCGGCCTGTTCCCGTCGCCCGAGGCCGCCGTGGGCGCCATCATCGAGCAGACGCCCGCAGGCCGCCTGGGCGAGGTGGCCGACATGGCCGATGCCGTGGTCTTCCTGTGCTCCGACGCCTCGCGCTTCATCACCGGGGCGGGCCTGCCGGTCGATGGCGGCATGGGCATGTAAGCGGCACACCAGGAGACAAGCCCATGAAAAACAGCAGCAAGAAACCCGTCGTGGTCTATGGCGCCTCCGGCTACACCGGCCGGCTGGTCTGCGAGTACCTGCGCGAGTACAACATCCCCTTCATCGCGGCCGGCCGCAGCAAGGAAAAGCTCGATGATGCGATGAAATCGCACGTGCCCGGCATCGAAACCGCCAGCTACGAGGTGGTGGAGGTGGCGCACACGGTGGAGGCGCTCAGCGCCCTGTTCGACGGCGCCAGCGTGGTGCTCAACACCGTGGGCCCGTTCGCCAAGTTCGGCCACGAAGTGGTACAGGCCTGCCTGGCCACCAAGTGCCACTACACCGACACCACGGGCGAGCAGGACTGGCTCATCACCCTGGAGGCCGAATACGGCGCGCGCTTTGCCGCCGCCGGCCTGCTGCTCTCGCCCGGCCTGGCGCAGATGTACACCACGGGCGAAATCGCCGCCCAACTGTGCCTGGAGACGCCGGGCCTCGATACCCTGGACATCGCGGTCTTCTGGGGCGGCAGCCCCACGGTGGCGTCCACCCAGACCATTTTGGTCAACGCCGCCACGTCCAAGGCCTACTTCCTGGAGCAGAACCAGTATGTGGAGTGGCAGCCCGATGCCGGCCTGTACAGCCTGGCCATTCCCGGCCAGCACGAGACGGCGCTGGCCCTGCCCTGGGGTGGCACCTCGCACCCCGTGTGGTTCAAGAAAGACCCGCGGGTGGCCAATGTCAAGGTGCTGGGCGGCGTGTTCAACAAGCCGCTGATGCTGGGCGTGCCGCAGATCGTGGCCGCCGCACTCAAGGCCACCGAGGGCATGAACGAGGAAGACCGCTATGCCGCCCTGGCGCAGACGGCCGCCAGCGTGATGGGCAGCATGCCGCCGCGCGAAAACCCGCGCATCAACAAGTCGGTGGATTCGGTGCATGCCTCGGGCCCCCTGGGGCGCTCGCACTGCGTCATCTACGGCAACTGCAACTACAAGCAGACCGGGCTGATGCAGGCCTATGCCGCGGCCTCCCTGCTGCAGCAGGCACCGCGCCGCGTGGGCTTTGCCTCGGGCTGCCAGGCCTTCGGCCACCACGAGCTGCTGGGCGTGCTGCGCAGCTTCGGCCTGGTGCAGCCGCCCGTGCTCACGGTGCAGCACTGAGCAGGCGGCCCCCCATGCGCCTGATCGACTACCTCGACAAGGGGGCCATGCTGGGCGAGGACGCGCCGTGCCTGACCATGGGCACGGCCGACCTCTCGTACGGCGAGGTGCAGCGCACCAGCCACCGCGTGGCGCGGGCACTGCAGCGCTCGGGCATTGCGCCCGGCGACAAGGTGGCGGTGCTCTCCGGCAACGATGCGCTGGCTTTTGCCTGCGTGTTCGGCATCTCGCGTGCCGCTGCCGTGTGGTGCCCGGTGAACCCGCGCAACGAGGCGGCAGAAAACCGCTACGTGCTCGACGCCTTCGACTGCAGTTGTCTCATCTTTCACAGCGCTTACGCGCCCATGGTGGAGCAGATGCGCACGCAACTGCCCAAGGTGCGCCAGTTCGTCTGCCTGGACGCGGCCCTGGGCTGGGCGCCGTCGTGGGAACAGTGGGTAGCCGGCGTGGGTGATGAACCGGTGGACATTGCCACCGTGGACGACCTGGCCATGATCGCCGGTACCGGTGGCACCACGGGCCAGCCCAAGGGCGTGATGCTCTCGGGGCGCAACCTGGAAACCATGTCCGCCCTCACGCTCATGGGCTACCCCTTCGATGGCCGGCCCGTGTACCTGGCGCTGGCGCCGCTCACCCATGCGGCGGGCGTGCTGTGCCTGCCGGTGATGGCGCTGGGCGGGCGCATCGTCATCATGCCCAAGCCCGACCTGGGCGAGTTCCTCGGGCTGGTGGAGCGGCACGGGGTGACCCACACCTTCCTGCCGCCCACGCTGATCTACATGCTGCTGCAGCACGAGAAGCTGGCCAGCACGCGGCTCGACTCGCTGCAGTGCTTCTGGTACGGCGCGGCGCCGATTTCGGCGGCACGGCTCGAAGAGGCGCTCACGGCCATCGGCCCGGTGATGGCCCAGCTCTTCGGCCAGACCGAGGCGCCGATGATGATCTCCATGATGTCCCCGCGCGAGCATTTCCATGCCGACGGCACAGTGGCGCGCGAGCGCCTGGCGAGCGCCGGCCGGCCCGGCCCGCTGGTGCAGGTGGCCACCATGGACAGCGAAGGCCGTCTGCTGCCGCGCGGCGAGACCGGCGAGATCGTGGTGCGCAGCTCGCTGGTGATGATGGGCTATTACAAGAATGCCGAGGCCACGGCCGAGGCCGGGCAGGGCGGCTGGCACCACACGGGCGACATCGGCCGGGTGGATGCCGACGGCTACCTTTTCATTGTGGACCGCGCCAAGGACATGATCATCACCGGCGGCTTCAATGTCTACTCGGTCGAGGTCGAGCAGGCGCTGATGCAGCACCCCGACGTGCAGGACGGCGCCGTCATCGGCCTGCCCGACGACAAATGGGGTGAGCGGGTGGTGGCCGTGCTGCAGCTGCGGCCGGGCCGCACGGTGCAGCCCGAGGAGGTGATCGCCTTCACCAAGGCGCGCATCGGCAGCGTGAAAGCGCCCAAGCAGGTGGAGATCTGGCCCGATCTGCCGCGCTCCAAGGTGGGCAAGGTGCTCAAGAAGGACATCCGCGCCACCGTGCTGGCGCGCTGAGAAAGAAAGCTATGGCACAAAAGGCATTCATCGCAGGCGTTGGCATGGTGCCCTTCGCCAAACCCGGCGCCAACGAACCCTACCCGGCGATGGCCGCGCAGGCCGGCCAGCTGGCGCTGGAAGACGCAGGCATCTCCTACGGCGCCATCGAGCAGGCCTACGTGGGCTATGTCTATGGCGATTCCACCAGCGGGCAGAAGGCCGTCTACGGCCTGGGGATGACGGGGATTCCGGTCTTCAATGTCAACAACAATTGCTCGACCGGCTCCACAGCACTGTTCCTGGCGCGCCAGGCGGTGGAGAGCGGCGCGGCCGACTGCGTGCTGGCCCTGGGCTTCGAGCAGATGAACCCGGGTGCCATCGGCACCGTGTTCAACGACCGACCCAGCCCCTTCGAGGACTTCGACCGCGAGGCCGAGGCCCTGGCCGGCGTGCCCGACCTGCCGCTGGCGCTGCGCTACTTTGGCGGCGCCGGGCAGAGCCACATGCGCCAATACGGTACACCGCTTGAGTCATTTGCCAAGGTGCGCGCCAAGGCCAGCCGCCATGCGGCGCGCAACCCGCTGGCGCTGTTGCGCAAGGAGCTGTCGGTGCAGGACGTGATGAACGCCCCCATGCTCTGGCCCGGCGTGCTCACCCGGCTCATGGCCTGCCCGCCGACCTGCGGCGCGGCGGCGGCGGTGCTGGTGTCCGAGGCCTTTGCCAAGAAGAAAGGCCTGCGCACCGATGTGTTCATCGCCGCCCAGGCCATGACTACGGACCTGCCCGACACCTTCGACAGCCACGACATGATGCGCCTGGTGGGCTACGGCATGACGCAAGAGGCCGCGCGCAAGGTCTACGAGCAGGCCGGCATCGGCCCCAAGGATCTGGACGTGGTGGAACTGCACGACTGCTTTGCCCAGAACGAGCTCATCAGCTACGAGGCCCTGGGCCTGTGACCGCCGGGCGGGGCGGCGGCCTTCATCGACGCGGGCGACAACACCTATGGCGGCCAGGTGGTGACCAACCCCTCGGGCGGGCTGCTGTCCAAGGGCCACCCGCTGGGCGCCACGGGCCTGGCCCAGTGCTATGAGCTCACCCACCAGCTGCGCGGCAGCGCGCAGGAACGGCAGGTGCCCGGCGCGCGCACGGCGCTGCAGCACAACCTGGGGCTGGGCGGGGCCTGTGTGGTGACGCTGTACGCCAGCAGCTAACTGCAACTGCAGCGCAAAGCCCGTCCACTGCCGTGGCAAGATTCGGCGTCACGGTCAAAGTTGCTGGAGGGCTCACTATGCTGATCAATTGCGTTGCCTACGAAAACGGCTCCAAGGTGGCCGACATCCCTGTTGCCGACATCAGCGAGTACATCGCCAGGCCGGGATGTTTCGTGTGGGTCGCGCTGGCCGATGCCACCCCGGAGGAACTGGCCGAAATGCGCGAGGAGTTCGGACTGCACGAACTGGCGGTCGAAGATGCGCACCACGGCCACCAGCGCCCCAAGGTGGAAGAGTACGGATCTTCCCTGTTCGTGGTGATGCACCTGCTGGAGCCCGAGCCCAACAGGCCGGGACACTTCAACGAAGGTGAAGTGGATGTCTTTGTCGGCCCCAACTACGTGCTGTCCGTGCGCAACCGCAGCAAGCGGGGGTTCCTGGGCGTGCGCGACCGGTGCGAGAGCGAACCCGACCTGCTGCGCCACGGCTCGGGATTTGTGCTGTATGCACTGATGGACGCGGTGGTGGACCGGTACTTTCCCATCATCGACGCCCTGGAGCTGGAACTGGAAAAGATCGAGCACCAGATCTTCACCAAGAAGGCCGCGCGCGACAGCATCGAGCAGCTGTACAACCTCAAGCAGCGCGTCACGCTCCTCAAGCATGCCGTTTCACCGCTGGTGGAGGGGGTGGGCAAGCTGCACGGGGGCCGGGTACCGCAGATCTGCGCGGGATCGCAAGAGTATTTCCGGGATGTCGTGGACCACCTGATTCGCATCAACGGCATGGTCGACAGCATGCGCGACACCATCGGGACTGCCATCCAGGTCAACCTGTCCATGGTGACCATCGAAGACAACGAGATCACCAAGCGCCTGGCTGCCTGGGCCGGGATTTTTGCCATCTGCACGGCCTTCGTGGGCGTCTGGGGCATGAACTTCGAGTACATGCCCGAGCTGAAGTGGCGCTACGGCTATCCGGCCGCCTTGCTGCTCATCTTCAGCGTCTGCGCCTATGTCCACTACCGGTTCCGCAAGGCGGGATGGCTGTAGCAGCGGCCTGACAGGCCCTAACCGGTTGTCACGGAAGGCCTGCTCCGGGCCTTCGGTGCCGCCGCCTGCGCGCAGTCCGCGCAACGGCCATACAGCGTCAGTTCGTGCCGCTCCACCGTGAAGCCCTTGGGCGCCATGCCGGCCAGGTCGCCCGGGCAGTCGTGCACATCGAATACGCGCGAGCACACCGTGCACTGGAAATGGTGGTGGTGGTGCCCATGCTCGTGCTCGGCCGGTTCGTAGCGCGGGCTTTCTCCGGGTAGCTGCACGGCCTGCAGCGATCCATCCTCCAGCAAGGCCTTGAGGTTGCGGTAGACCGTGGCCATGCCCAGGCCCTGCACGGCTTCGCGCGCACTGTCCAGCACCTCCTGCGGCGTGAGGGGGCGCTGGGCGTCTGCGATCGCCGCCAGGATGGCGGCGCGCTGCCGGGTGGATCGTTCCATGGGGGTGGTGCTGGCCGTGGGGCGCGTTGTTGAGAACCCATTATCGGGCAGACACCCCGGCCCGCACTCCAGGAGCAAATTTCTTGCACCTGTTGCAAGTGATATTGATAACGCATTATCATTTGTAGCTTGCGGCGCCTGGCCGCTCCCGAACTGACGGGGTCGCCCGGATTCCGCCAGCGGTGCCGTCCCCGGTGCCAACCACCCCATTTCCCCCAGACCGCCATCCCCGATGGAAGGAACCCCTGTGCTCGAAGCCATCGGCCTCACCAAATGCTACGGCGACCAGACCGCCCTGCACCCGCTCGACCTGTGCATCCGCCCGGGCGAGATCTACTGCCTGCTGGGCGCCAACGGCGCGGGCAAGACCACCACGGTCAACCTGTTCCTGAACTTCATCGCCCCCGATGGCGGCCAGGCCCTGGTGCATGGGGTGGATGTCACGCGCGAGCCCGTGGCCACCAAGCAGTACCTGGCCTACATCCCCGAGCAGGTCAACCTCTACGGCACGCTGACGGGGCTGGAGAACCTGCGCTACTTCGCCGCGCTGGCGCTGGGCGAGGCGCCGCCGCGCGCGCGCCTGCTGGAGCTGATGGCCCAGGTGGGGCTGGACGCCAGTGCTGCCGACAAGCGCGTGGCTGCGTACTCCAAGGGCATGCGCCAGAAGATCTGGATCGCCGTGGCGCTGGCCAAGGAGGCCAAGGCCCTGCTGCTGGACGAGCCCACCTCGGGGCTGGACCCGCATGCGGCCGCCGATTTCACCGGCCTGCTGCAGCGCGCCAGCGAGGCGGGCGTGGCCATCCTTGCGACCACGCACGACCTGTTCCACGCCAGCCAGACGGCCACGCGCATCGGCATCATGAAGCAGGGGCGCCTGGTGGAGAACCTCGACGCCGCGCAGATCAGCGACACCGACCTGCAAGCCCTGTACCTGCAGCACATGCGGGGCACGGCATGATCTGGCTCGTTGCCTTCAAGGACCTGCGTGAGCGCCTGCGCGATGGCCGGCTGTACTGGGCCGGCGGTCTGGTGGCCCTGCTGCTGCTCACGGCCCTGGCCGTGGGCGCGAGCCACCAGCGCGAAGCCCGCGCCGAGCAGGCCGCGGCGCAGAGCTCAGACTACCAGGATTGGCTGGCCCAGGGCGCGCGCCACCCGCACGACGCGGCGCACCAGGGCATGCATGCCTTCAAGCCCGATGCGGCGCTGGCCCTGGTCGACCCGGGCATCAACCCCTATATCGGCAGCACCGTGTGGCTGCAGGCGCACCGGCAGAGCGAGGTGAAATTCCGCCCCGCACAGGACGCCACCGGGCTGCAGCGCTTTGGCGACCTCTCGGTGGGCTGGATTCTGCAGGTGCTGGGGCCGCTGCTGGTGGTGGTGCTCGGCTTCAATGCCTTTGCGGGCGAGCGCGAGCAGGGCATGCTGCGCCAGACCCTGAGCCTGGGCGTGCCGCCGCTGCGCCTGTTGTGGGGCAAGGCGCTGGCGCTGGCCATGGCGCTGGCGGTGCTGCTGGTGCCGGCCGCGCTGATCGCCGCGGTGGCCGTGGCCCCGTCCGCGGCCAGCGGCGAACGCCTGGATGCGCTGCTGCGCTTTGCCGGGTTGGCGCTGGGTTATGCGCTGTACCTGGGCATCTTCGTGTTCCTCACGCTCGGGGTGTCCGCGGCCTCGCGCAGCTCGCGCGTCGCCATCACCGTGCTGCTGGCGCTGTGGATCGCCAATGCCGTGGTGGCACCGCGCGTGCTGTCGGAACTGTCGCGCGCCCTGTTCCCCAGCCCGACGCGGCTCGCCTTCAACCAGGCGCTGGCGGCCGACCTCAAGGCCACCTCCGACCGCACCTGGATGCAGGCCTTCGGCACCACCGAACGCTGGAGCAAGGATGTGCCGCTGAATCAATGGGGCATTGCCCTGAAGCTCGACGACCAGGCCAGCTACACCGTGTACGACCGCCACTTCGGCCGGCTGTGGGACACGTGGGAACAGCAGCAGGCCGTGCAGGAAGCCGGTGGCCTGCTGCTGCCGCTGCTGGCCGTGCGCAGCTTTTCCAGCGCCATGGCAGGCACGGACTTCGCGCACCATCGCGACTTCACCACCGCTGCCGAGCGCCACCGCCGCCTGATCCAGGACATCGTGAGCCAGGACCTGGTGGACCACGCCGACCCGCTGGGCCACCAGCACTTCGCCTACCAGGCCAGCCCCGCGCTGTGGGCGCGCGTGCCGGCTTTCGACTACCACGCGCCCAGCGCCGGCTGGGCCCTGGCCCGGGGCGGGGCCAGCGCGCTGGTGCTGTGCGCCAGCCTGGCGCTGGCCGTGGCATTTGCCTGGATTGCCGTCGCACGGCAGCGGGCGATATAGGAGCTGGCTGTGAACCCATCCCTGCGTTTTCTCCTCGTCGCCCGGCAGGAATTGCGCCTGCTGCTGCGCGACCGCAGCCTGTGGCTGGTCGGCTGCCTGTTCCTGCTGCTCGTGGGCTATGCGCTGTTCAACGGCATGCTGCAAACGCGCCAGCGCGATCAGGCCCATGCCGCCCTGGTGGCTGCCGACGGCCAGGCACGCGCCGGCCAGCGGGCGCAACTGGGCCGCATCATGGCCGGCACCGAGGTGCCTACGCCCTTCGGCAACCCGGCCAACCCCGCCAACATGGCCGGCGGCCTGGGCGCGCAGCATGCCGTGATGCCCAGCGCGCCGCTGGCGCCCGTGGCCCTGGGGCAGACCGACCTGTTCCCCGCGCAGTTCAAGGTCACGCACCAGAGCAAGGTCAACTTCCTGCACAACAATGACATCGAGAACCCCTGGCATTTGCAGAGCGGGCATTTCGACCTGGCCTTCGTCGTGGTCTACCTGCTGCCGCTCTTGATCTTTGCGCTCTGCTACAACCTGCTGTCGGGCGAGCGCGAGGATGGCACGCTGCGCCTGCTGCTCTCGCAGCCGCTGGCGCTGCCCACGCTGGTGGCGGCCAAGATCGCCGTGCGCGCGGCCGTGCTGCTCGGGGCGGCGGTGCTGGTGCCGCTCGCGGTGCTGGTCATCGCCCGGCCCCAGGCCCTGGCAGCGCCCGGCGCCACCCTGTGGTGGGCGCTGGTGGTGGGCACCTATGCGCTGTTCTGGTTCACGGCGGTGGTGGCGGTCAACGCCTTCGGCTGGTCATCGGCCACCAATGCCATGGTGCTGGTCATCGGCTGGGTGGTGCTGGTGCTGGTGGCGCCTGTGCTGCTGAACATCGCGGTGACCCAGGCCAGCCCGGCCCCCTCGCGCGCCGAACTGGCGGCCCGCACCCGGGTGGTCACGGCCCAGGCCATGTCGCACAACGCCACCTTGCTGGCCACCGACTACACCCATGTGGACCAGCCGGAGACGCTGGTGCCGCGGGACGGTCGCCTGGCCATGAGCGGCCGGGCCATGGCCAATTACCGCATCCAGCGCCAGGTGGACGAGACTCTGCGGCCCGAGCTGGAGCGCTTCGACGCGCAGCAGGCGCGCCAGCAGGCGCTGGTGCTGCGCTGGTCCGCCATCTCGCCCGCCGCAGTGGCCTACGAGGGCATCACCGCGCTGGCCGGCACCGGGCACAGCCGCAACGCCTGGTTCCTGGCCCAGGTCGCCGGCTACCACCAGGCCTGGAAGGACTTCTTCTACCCCCGCATCGACGGCGGCCTGGCCCTGGCCGAGGCCGACTTCCCGCGCATCCCCGCCTTCCACTGGCGCGAGGAGGGGCAGGGCGCCGTGCAGGTCCAGGCCACACGGGCCGTGCTGCAACTGCTGCTGCCCACGCTGGCGCTGCTGGGCCTGGCCGGCTGGCGGCTGCGCCGCTACCGGGTGGTCTGACCCGGCTTCCCATTTCAAAACCCCAGAAAGAAACACCATGACTTCATTCAAGCGCAGCGCCGTGGCATTGGCCGCCGCCGCCACCCTGCAGGGCGGGCTGGCCCAGACGGCCGAGGCCGAACTGCCCTCGGTCGACATCCGCACAGGGCAGGACCGCGACAGCCTGCAACTGGACAACAAGAGCAGCAGCGCCTCGCGCCTGGGCCTCACGCTGCGCGAAACACCGGCCTCGGTGGAAATCCTCTCGCAGGACCTGATGCAGGAGCGCGGCGCTCGCACCCTGAGCGAGGCGCTGCGCAGCACCGCCGGCATGGCCGGCGGCGGCCCGCCATCGTCGCCCACCACGCTGTCGCTGCGCGGCTTCACCAATGTGCTCTACCTGTACGATGGCGTGCGCATGTCGGGCGCGGGCGTCACCAACCGGGTCGAGGACACCTGGAACTACGAGCGCATCGAGGTGCTCAAGGGCCCGGCCTCGGTGCTGCAGGGCGACAGCGCCATCGGCGGCATCGTCAACTTCCAGACCAAACGGCCCGACCGCAACAACCCCGGGCGCGAGGCCCTGCTGTCCTATGGCAGCTACGGCTCCACCCGCGCCGCCGTGGGCCTGGGCGGTGCAGTGGGCGAGGCCGGGGCCTACCGGCTCGACTACAGCCGCAATGACACGCGCGTGGGCACCATCGCGCGCAACAGCGAAAAGCTGGAGCACCTGACCACGGGCCTGTCGTTCGACCTGGCGCGCGCCACGCGGTTCGACCTCTCGTTCGACTACTCGCGCGACGAAGGCCATGCCTACTGGGGCACACCGCTGATCCCGGGCAGCCTGTCCACCCAGCCGACCAGCGTGGTCAGCACGCCCGATGGCCGGGTGATCGACCGGCGCATCGCGCAGAACAACTACAACATCCTGGACGACCGGAACCAGTCCGAGGCGTACTGGCTGCGCGCCCGCATCACCAGCCGGGTGACGCCCGAATGGACGCTGCGCAACGAATTCACGGCCAACAAGGTGGACCGCCTGTGGCGCAACTCCGAAAGCGCCGTCTTCAGTGCGCCAGGCTCCATCACGCGCGACCAGACCCAGATCGCGCACGACCAGCGCTACCTGTCCAACCGGCTCGATGCCTCGCACGAAGGCCGCATCGGCACCCTGGCCAACAAGCTCGTCATCGGCGCAGAGCTCAGCAAGACCGATTTCGACAACACGCGGCGCTTTTCCAACGGCTCGGCCAGCACCAACGCCAGCTTGCGCGTGCCGCTGTTCGATCCGGCCGTGGGTACCTACAACGATGACCCGGCGCTCATGGCCGGCGGCGGCAACCGCACCAACTTCACCTCCGACGTGCGCAGCACCTCGCTCTTTGCCGAGGATTCGCTCAAGCTCACCAAGGCCTGGACCCTGGTCGGCGGCCTGCGCCACGACCGGGTGGACGTGGACCGCAGCGTGACCGACCTGAACCTGGGCACGTTCAGCGCCTTCGGCACGAAGTACACGGCCAACTCGGTGCGTCTGGGCACGGTGGTCGACCTGTCTTCGGAGTCGTCGGTCTATGCGCAGTACACCAATGCCACCATCCCCGTGGGTTCGCTGTTCCTGCTGTCCGCCGGCAATGCGGCCTTCCCGCAATCCAGGGGCAAGCAGTTCGAAGTGGGCTTCAAGCAAAGTGCGGGCGGGGTGGAATGGACGGCCGCGGCTTACCACATCAGCCTCGACAACGTGCTCTCGCGCGACGCCAACAACGCCAACCTCACGGTGAACAACGGCAGCCAATCCTCGCGCGGGGTGGAGTTGTCCGCCGCCTGGCGCGCCACGAAGCAGCTCACCCTGTCGGGCAATGTGGCGGCGCTGGACGCTCGCTTCGACTCGCTGGTGGAGGCGGGCGGGGTCTCGCGTGTGGGCAATACCCCGCCCAACGTGCCCGAGCGCGTGGCCAACCTGTTTGCCAACTACCGCTTCGGGGATGTGCCGCTGGACCTGTTCCTCAGCGTCAACCACACCGGCCCCATGTACACGGACAATGCCAACCAGATCCGCATCAACGGCCACACCACGGCCGACATCGCCGCCAGCTACCGCCTCAAGCCGGCCCTGTTGACCCTGCGCGTGCGCAACCTCACGGACAAGCTGTATGCCAGCTATGCCGGGCGGGCCACCAGCCAGGTGCTGCTGGCGCCGGGGCGCACCTTCGAACTCTCGGCCAAATTCGACTTCTGAATGACGCCATCCTGCGGCAATGGCTGACAGGCGGGGGCTTGCGGGCTGGCAAGAATGGGTCTATTGCCCCAGGAGTAGCCCATGCGCATCACCCCGCTTCCCAAAGCCGAAGTCGACAAGGCCGAACGCAAGGTCGACAACATCCTCGAAGACCTGGAAGAAGAAACCAATTCCGAGGTCAAGGACATCGACCTGGAGGATGTGGTCGAGACCGACCCTGCCACGGGCCAGCCCGACGTGCACAAGACGGTCGACATCACCGTGCAGCCCAAGCCGCAGCGCAAGTGGCTGAAGTAGGGGAGAGGCCATGAAAAAATCGGCCCCCGAACAGACCGCCAGAAAGCACAAGCGCATCCAGGCCGAGCAGGATGCCAAGGACGCTTCCCAAAAGAAGAAGCCCGCCGCCAAGAAGAAGGTCGTGGCCCCTGGTCCTGGCCGGGCCGAGCCGGGCACGCCCTTGCCCAGCCAGCCGCTGGCCAAACCCGGTATCGAGGCGCGCATGGCCCTGCCGCCGCGCTTCGAGGCGCCGCATTACCAGGGCAGCGGCAAGCTCGAAGGCCTGTCGGCCCTGATCACGGGCGGCGATTCGGGCATCGGCCGCGCCGTGGCCGTGCTGTTCGCCCGCGAGGGGGCCGACGTGGCCATCGTCTACCTCAATGAGCACGAGGATGCCCGGCGCACTTGCGAACTGGTACAGGCCGAGGGCCGGCGCTGCATCGCGATCTCGGGCGACGTCAAGAGCGCCCGGTTCTGCGCCAGTGCCGTGAACCGCACGGTCAAGGCCTTCGGCAAGCTCAACCTGCTGGTGAACAATGCGGCCTTCCAGGAGCATGCCAGTGCACTCGAAGACCTCAGCGAAGAACGCTTTGACGAGACCTTCAGGACCAATGTCTATGGCTACTTCCACATGGCCAAGGCCGCGTTGCCGCATCTCCATCGCGGGGATGCCATCATCAACACCGGCTCCGTCACGGGCCTGCGCGGCAGCAAGGAGCTGCTCGACTACTCGGCCACCAAGGGCGCCATCCATGCCTTCACCAAGGCCCTGGCGCACAACCTGGCCGACAAGGGCATCCGCGTGAACGCGGTGGCACCGGGCCCGGTGTGGACACCGCTCAACCCGGCAGACAAGCGGCCCGAGGACATTGCCGAGTTCGGCGCCAGCACCCACCTGGGGCGCCCGGCCCAGCCCGAAGAGATTTCACCGGCCTATGTGTTCCTGGCCGCGCCCAGCTGTTCCAGCTACATCACCGGCACGGTGCTGCCCATCACTGGCAACGCGGGCGACGGCGCCTGAGGCTTGCTGCGCTCCGGCGCACCAGGGCCCGGAGGGATCCCTTGGTTGCACGACGGCCCCCCTGCATCCATTGAAAGAGCGCGTCTGGTGCAGGGCCCGGGCGGGTGCCGGGCTGCGCGACCGGTTTTTCCCGCTACGATGGCGCCATAAGAATGGCCCGGGACCTGCGCGGGGCCGGCGCGGGCAGGGCAGGACACAAGGAGTGGGAAGCAATGGACCTGGCGCTCCAGCCGAGCGTGCCCGCAACCAGCCGGCGGTTGTACCTGACCACGGTCGCGCTCGCCATCTCGCTGCTGGCGCTGGTGGCAGGCACCGTGCTTTTTGCGCGGCAGGCCGACGAGAACCGCCTGCGCGCCACGCTGCAGGCCGATCTGTCCAACCGCCTGCGCATGCTGCAGACCGTGCTGGTTTCGCTCAGCGATGCAGAGACCGGGCAGCGCGGGTACCTGCTCACGGGGCATTCGAGCTACCTGGCGCCCTACCATGCGGCCCTCACGCGCATGCCCGACCAGCTCAAGGGCCTGGACAGCATCCCGCTCCAGGACGCCCAGGTGCCGGCCCGGGCCGCGCAGGCGCGGGAAGCCATCCGCCTCAAGCTCGCCGAACTGCAGGAGACGCTGCGCGCCCATGACGCCGGCTCGCCCGAGGAGGCCCTGCGCCTGGTGCGCACCGACATGGGGGCGACCTACATGGACCAGGCGCGCAGCCACATCCATGCGGTGCTCGATGCCATTCGCGCCGAACGCGACCGCCTGAACCTGGCCGTGGCCGAGGGCAGTGTCCAGAGCCGGCGCCTGGCCACCGGAACCGTGGCCGCGCTGGTGCTGTTCGTGCTGCTCTGCGGGGTGCAGATCGTACAACTGCTGGCGGGGCAGCGCCGTTACCAGAAAGCCCTGGCTGCGAGCGAGGCCCAACACCGCAGCCTGGTCGAAGAGCAGGCAGAGCTGGTGTCGCTGGCCCGCGCCGACGGCACCCTGGTCTACCTGAATCCGGCCTACCCCCGGGTTTTCCGCCTGGGCATCGATGAAATGCTGGGGACCAGCCTGTACCACTACGTGGCACCGGCGGACCGCGAGACCGTGCGCGAGCGCATCGCCCAGATCATGGCCACCGAGCAGGTGACCTTTGGCGAGAACCGCATGCTCACCCCGGACGGCACCGAAAAATGGATGGCCTGGACCAACCAGGTGCAGGCAGGGCCGGGGGGCGAGCGCCTGCTGCACTCCGTGGGGCGCGACATCACCGAGCGCAAGCAGGCCGAGGCGGCCCTGCAGGCGAGCGAGGACTTCCTGGCACGCACCGGCCGCGTGGCCGGGGTGGGCGGATGGGAGCTTGATCTGCACACGCTGGGGGTGCGCTGGTCCGACGGCATGCGCCGCATCCACGACGTGGCGCCCGACTACCAGCCCACGCTGGACTCGGTGCTCTCGTTCTACGAGCCCGAGGCCGCGCGGCTGCTGCAGGAGGCCATGGCCGGCAAGGGCAACAGCCAGCCCCACGCCTTCGACCTGGAGCTGGAGCTGGTCACCGCCAACGGCCGGCGCCGCTGCGTGCGTGCCGTGGGCGAAACCGAGCACGACGCCCATGGCGAGCCACGGCGCCTGGTGGGCGCGCTGCAGGACATCACCGAGCGCAAGGCGCTGGAGCGGCGCCTGGCCGACAGCGAGCGCTTCGTGCGCGAGATCACCGACAACCTGCCCCTGCGCATCTCCTACGTGGACGCACTAGGCTGCTACCGCTTTGTCAATCAGCGCCAGAAGGAGCGCTTTGGCCGGCCGCGCGAGGAGATCCTCGGGCGCACGCGCGCCCAATTGCTCAGCCGCCCCGACGATCCCGCCGTGGCGCAGGCCTTCGAAGCGGCCCTGGGCGGCACGCCCCAGCGCTTCGAATTCAAGGAAGAGACCATCGGCCAGGTCCGCACCATCGAAAGCCAGCTCATCCCCGACATCGGTGCCGATGGCCGCACCAAAGGGGTTTTCACGATCGGCATCGATGTCACGGAGCGCAAGGCCACGGAGCGCAGGCTGCGCGAAATCACCGACATCTTCGACAACACCACCGATTTCATCGTGCAGACCGACTGGCGCGGCAAAGTCCAGTACCTCAACCCCGCAGCCCGCCGCGGGCTGGGCATCGCGCTCGATGCCCCGGTGCAGCACTACGACTACGAACAGTTCAACACGCAAGAGACCAACCGGCTGCACCGCGAGGAAATCATCGGGAAGGTGATCCGCGACGGCGTCTGGGTGGGAGAAACCACCGTGCTGGGCGAGGGCGGGCGCGTCGTGCCGGTGGACCACATGGTCATCGCCCACCGCGATGCCCAGGGGCGCGTCTCGCGCTATTCGGCCGTCATGCGCGACATTTCGGCCGAAGTCGCGGCGCGCCAGCAACTGCTGCTGCAGACCAGCACCCTGCATTCGATTGCCGAGACCATTCCCGCCGTGGTGGCGGTGGTGGGGGCCGACGGGCGCTACCGCTTTGCCAACCGTGCCTTCGAGCTGTGGTGCGGGCGCCCGCGCGGGCAGATCGTGGGCCTGGCGCTGCCCGAGGTGCTGGGCGACGAAGAATACCAGCGCAGCCTGCCCTGGGTGCAGCGCGTGCTGGCGGGCGAGACCGTGAATTTCGAGAAGGAATACGCGGGCCGGGCGCACAACCGCCACATGGCCATCTCCTACATTCCGCTGCGCGTGGACGACGGCGCGGTGGAAGGCTTCGTGGGCATTGCCCAGGACATCACCGAACACCGCGAGGAAGCCCACCGCCTGCTCATGCTCAGCGAGCGCGATGCGCTGACCGGCGTGCTCAACCGGGCGGGGTTCGAGCGCTACCTGCAGCACAAGGCGCAGGAGGGCGACGCGGCCGGCCTGGCGCTGCTGTACATCGACCTGGACCGCTTCAAGCCGATCAACGACACCCATGGGCACCCGGTGGGCGACGAAGTGCTGCGCCAGTTCGCCCAGCGCCTGCAGGCCGCCGTGCGTCCCACGGACGCCGTGGCCCGGCTCGGTGGGGACGAGTTCGCCATCGTGCTGTCGGGTGTGCGCGAGAAGGCCCACGCCGATGCCGTGGCAGACAAGGTTGTCGAGGCGGCGCACGCGCCCTTCCATACGGGAAGCCTTGTCCTCGCGCTCGGTGCCAGCGTGGGCGTGGCCCTGGGCGGGGGCGGCGACCAGGGCTGGCGGGGCCTGGTCGCCAGCGCCGATGCCATGCTCTACCAGGCCAAGGCCGGGGGACGCGGGCGCCGAGCCTGAAGTGAAACACCCCCTGAGTCGCTTCGCGCCTCGGTGTGTCCGCCAAAGGCGGCCACTCTTCGGGCATGTCCAAGCCTGCGTGGGCAGGCTTGGAGCTACGGCCTTCAGTCCCTCTCTCATATTGCTTCGCAATCTGGGAGAGGGCCGACCCCAGCACAGCGGGACGGCCCTTGTGCGGGGGGCACTGGCTTGGTCCGCTCCAGTTTCTTGCGTTGTGGGGGCATGCAGCGCAATAAATAACTGAGACGGAGTTGCTTTCAACCGTCTAACACCGTTGGTTCGCCTTGCCGTGCGACAGCACTGTCTGCGACTTCCCGCCTCGTGTGCTGTCCCGCAAATAGGTGGTATAAATAAATCGATGGATTTCGCGCTACGGCAAAGAGCAACCGCAGCGATAGCTGGTGCTATCGCGGGGATTTGCAACGCAGCCATAGTGGGAGCCTCTCAAAACCCCAGCACTTCACTCTGAGCCCATCTCATCCGTCTTGACCCCCGCATGGTCACCCCCGCAGTGCCCTGACTTCGACCTGTTCGCAGAGGCCTCGCGCAAGACAGGATCGACGAAGCGGGCGGTCCGCTATAGGCCATCGCCCAGCACATTGACTTCGCCGAACTGGCAGCGCTGGTTGATGGTCTTCTTTTCCGAGGCCATGCCAGCAAGGGCGGACGGTCAGCATGTCCCACCGAAATGCGAGTGCGCGTGCAGGTCTCGAAGCGCCTGTACAACCTCCAGGACGAACAGATTGAATACCAGTTGCTGGACCTCATGAGCTACCAGCGCTTCGAGCACGTGCTGGACGAGGGCAACACGGTCGAGAGGTCTATGCAGACAAGGCCTACCCGTCAAAACGCAGGCGGGAAATGCTCGAGACATTGGGCTGGCGCGATGATATGCAGCGCAGGGCGCGTAGGGATCAACCCCTGAGTGAATGCGAGAAGCGGTGCAACCAACGCGTCGCCAGCAAGCGCGCCAAGGTCTCGCAGGCATCTGACACCAGGGAGCAAAGTTCATCCGCACCCATCGGGCAGGCGCGGGCGGATGTAGCGATGACGCTGATGACCACCTGCTACAACATCAAGAGGCTGGCGATGTTCCTGCACAAGGGGATAGATCCGTTCTACAAACACGCCACAGCGTAGGCTTAACGGGGTAATGAGGCGCCAGAAAGCCTGGCGTTGGGCAATCAAGTCGCCCTTGGGCGACCACCAACCGACACCCAGCGTGGGGCGGCAGCGCGTGAAAGCGTGTTTGGATCAGCCTGCGCTCGCATCGGAAGTGCCGCCTGATCCGGTTCCGGTGGACAGCCGTGTATTGAGAAGTTCCCCCAAACTGCTGTTCGACGACAGCCCCGAGGCCCATGGCCACGAAAAGATCCTGGGTGGCGGTATCAAGGGCACGCATGCCGGCGACATGATCGGCGAGATCGCGCTGGCCATCGAGATGGGCGCGGACGCGGTGGGCATCGGCAAGACCATCCATCCCCACCCCACGCTGGGCGAGAGCATCGGCATGGCGGCGGAGATCGCGCATGGCAGCTGCACGGATGTGCCGCCGCAGAAGAAGTAGTCGATTTTTTGATTTTGAGTCGTGAAGGTCACAAAATCTTCGCGACTTATATCCCCGAGCTGACGGAGAAGATTGGCTAACGCGACTTGCCAAAAGCGGCATGGAAAGCAGGCACGCTAGACGGGCCATGTCTCGAAGCCCCATTAGCAAAGAGCTGTGGCTACAGTTGCAGCCCCTGATTCCGGCCTTCTCTCCCTCTGCCAGGGGGCCTGCAGCCTCAAAATCAGTGACGAAGCCGCCCTCAACCGCATCCTGTTCGTGCTGCACACGGGCATCCCCTGGGAGCACCACTCTCAATCATTGGGGTGGGCAGCGGCATGAGCTGCTGGCGGTGCCTACGGGACTGGAATGCTGCGGGCATGTGGGACGAGCTGCACCAAGCCATGCTTGCGCGTCCGCGCGAGCATGATCAGATTCATTGGAGCCGGGCCAGCATAGATGGCTCATCGCTCCCAAGCCTCCGGGGCGAAGAAACAAGCCCCAACCCTACGGACCGAGGCAAGCGCGGGAGCAAACGACACGTCGTCGTTGACTCCCGGGGCATCCCGTTGGTAGTCCGCGCTGAACAACTCCCAAACCGTTGATCTGACTTGCAATTGTGCTGGTTGATGAGCGCAGGGTTTGCAAGGTATGGTTTTGCCAGTACCTGTTTTCTTGCAAATTGCTCTGAGGAGTCCGATGGGTTCGCAGCCGCAAACGGCCGAGCTGCTCCGTCCAAGGCTGGACGAACAGATCAGCATGTTGCACCCGCTGGTCAGGCTGGCAGAGCTGATAGATTGGGCCGAGATCGAGCGCACATTCGCGATCTCGTTCACATCCGGGCGCGGCCGGCCAGCCTTGGCGCCGTGCCAGGTGGCCGGGCTGCTGTACCTGCAGTACACCTTCGAAGCCTCCGATGAAGCTGTGGTCAACACCTGGGTGGAGAACCCGTACTGGCAGTTCTTCTGCAGCGAAACTACCTGCAGACCGAAGTGCCCGTCGACCCGTCCAGCCTGACGCGCTGAAGAAGGCGCATTGGAGAAGAAGGCATGGAAACGCTGCTGGCGGCCAGCATCGAGGCAGCCCGGCGTGGTGGGGTCGTGCAAAAGTCCAGCACGCAGCAGGTGATCGTAGATACCATCGTCATGCCCAAGGCCATTGCTCATTCCACCGACAGCCGGCTACTGGACAAGAGCCGCCAGCACCTGGTCACGCGGCACACGAACATGGGCTCAAGCGCCGCTAGAACTACAACTGGGTGGCACCGCGACTGGCTGCACAGATCGGACGCTACGCGCACACCCAGCAGCTCAAGCGCATAAGCAAAACTGTGTGCATGCCGCGTACCCGCGTCGCCTGGGGGCACCGCGAGGTGCAGCGCCAACTGCACGTGCTGCCCGAAGCGGCCAAGGCCAAGGTCCAGGATCTGCTGCAGCTCACCGGCCGCATCCTCACGCAATGCGCGAAGGACCAGAACAAGCTGTACGCCCTGCACGCGCCGGAGGTGGAGTGCATCTCCAAGGGTAAGGCCAGGGCACCCTACGAGTTCGGCGTGAAGGCCCGCATCGCTACTACGGTGAAGGAGGGACTGGTGGTGGGTATGCGTTCCATGCGGGCAACCCCCACGACGGCCACACGCTGGTCGAGACACTGGAGCAGGTGGGCATACTGAACGGCACGGACAAGCCGCCTGCCACGGCCATCGTGGACAAAGGCTATCGGGGCGTGGAGATCGCAGGTGTGCGCATCCTGCACTCAGGCCAGAGGCGGGGCATCACCAGGACGCTCAAGGCCAGGATCAAAAGATGCAGCGCCATCGAGCCGGCCACCGAGCACATGAAGATGGACAGGCGGCTGGCCCGCAATCCGTTCAAGGGCGCGCTGAGCGATGCGCTGCATGCGGTGATGTGTGGCGCCGGGCGCAACCTGCGCCTGATCCTGGCCGCGCTGCGGCTCTAATGCGCCCGACTCGGGCTATCCATGCAAGCGATCATCGCAGCGCTGATTGCCGCTGCGCATGAGCACCAACCCGTCTGTGGCTGAGAGCGGCGTTTTTCAGGGCGGACCAAATAAACTCACGAAAGAAGGCTAATAATTTTTCCTAAGACGGCGTTTAGATCTTTGGGTATTTGATTTGTAAGATCTTTTTCTTGATTCATTTCAAAATGGAGTGTGGTAATGAAATCTTTGGATCCAATTCTTATGTCGCTTTTGCTGATGAGGTTGGATCTGAATTTTCCAGGGATTTGTTTGAAATATTCTCCAACGGCATGTAGGCCTTGGTACTTTTCGTGACCGCGCTGCATGAAGTGGATGACCAGTCTTATTCCTGTATTGTCTGTTAGGGGCTGCGACTCTATGGTTAATCCTGAATGACTAACATATTTTGGCCAGCCATCATGTATTTCGTAGTTTGAAATTATTTCTGTCTTGGCAAATATTTCTTCTGCAATCATTCTTGGATCCAGAATTTCTTCTGGATTATTTATGGCCTTGTGGATCTGCTCTATCTCTGAAACTACTTGCGAAAAAGATAGCCTTGAATTTTGCTGGTGCCTAGTGCTTGCCAATATAAGGCGACTAATAATTGCAGGAAGAGATTTCCATTCTTTGCATTTGTTTTGAGATGCGAGTAATTTGAGATCTGAATCCCAGGTTGGCTTGAAGTGTGCATTGATTGTTGGGTCGGTTCTTGATAGCATGAAATAAGCTGTCATTCCAAATCCAAATGAATCGACTGCAGCTGATCTGGTTGTTGCGCCAGTTTGTGCGGCCAACTGTTCTGGGGCTAAGTATGCAGTCCCTCCTGCAACATAAACTGATTTTTCAAATGCACCAACATGCCATGATAAATCAAAATCCAAAACAACTACTTCTGAAGTGCTTGCTTCAATGTAGTAATTCCTGAGCATAATATTCTGCGGCCGTAAATCGCGATGTAGTACGCGTTCGGGAGCGTTGTGCGCTGCGTAAATTATCTGCACTAGGTCTCGAAGTACCCTTATTTTTTCCGCCCAAGTTTTTAGTCCGCCCTGTGTTACAGCGTCGTGAAGGGTTGCGCCGTCAACCCATTCCATAACTACCACCGGAGGTATTTCCGATGCTGCTTCAAATTTCACGATACCATTAATATCTCTATTTGCTAGAAGTCTCATGGACCTCACGCCACGTCTAAAGGCTTCCAGTAAATCAGGTTGCTCTCGTATTTCATACCTAAACGCCTTTATTGCGACTGGTGTGCCATCAGGTGCATGGCCTTGCCAAACCTTCGCAAAACCACCCTCTTTTTGGTAGCTTATTAGCTTGTACCCCAAAACTTCATTTGCATCACTAGACTCTTCTGTGTCGAAGTATGAGGCCGCGTGAATGGGTCTTGAATATTTTTTGCAGAAATCTATAAAACTGCCTTGATTTTCGTTTTCGTCATCATTTTTTTCCAGAATGCTGCCAGCCTGAGCATTTAGAATTATTCGAAGCTCATTTGGTGTTTTGCTCATCATCTCTGAAGGGGTGTGCTGCGTGCTTGCGGTAATTTTCCCCTCCTCTGCACCCCACAAAACAGGCTCTGCCTGACTGATTGGCGGGGTGAATTGCTTTAAATCCTTAATTATTTCGAGAAGCTCGGAATGATTTCCGTTTGAGTTTTTGTAAGAGATTACCTGTATTCCCGATAGTTCAACATTTGAGATTGTGTCGAAATCATCGTTGTCTGTAATCCAGAAATGAGGACCGAAGTTGATTAAATCTTTTCTGGCGCGAATAAAATGATCTACAACTGCACGATCATTTGCGGAAATGCCTATAAGAATAACGGTGCAATATTTTATGCAATCCCTTACAAATTCGGTATAAAGATTTTGCTGCAGCAGAGAGTTGAGTTTTTTCTCTGTGAAAACCCAGTTTGTGGGGTCTTCTAGTTGCCCATGCAGATTTGCGATGAAACGGCCTTCTGGTTGGTTGATTGCACCAATTAGAGATCGAATTTCAAAACCACTACGCTCAAGGAGTCTTTCGTCTTTGACTGTGCTTTTTTGATATCCTCTGTAAGCCAATCTGTCAATGTTTAAGGTGAGCATTCCCTTTATTTTAAGATCCCATAGCTGTGTATAGGCCGGCGGGACAGCGCATTTTAAAGCACCGTTTAGCTCTCTATTTATTGCTGCCTGCATTGTCGCAGGCCCCAATCCCTCTTCTAACAATTCAAAAGCCTTCCACATGGAATCCTGCTGTCTAGCTGATGTAAGCAAGGCATTGCGGATTTGGGCAACATTATCTTTTGAGCTGCCTATGCTTGAACTTAAATCTTTTTCTAAGGTGTTTTTAAGCTGCCCCCAGCTGGGTAGCATACTTGGCATGCTAAGTCCAGCCCCTGCCCATACGATTACCGGTTTTCCTTTTGTTCTCCAGACGTCAATTAATTCTCTGTAGGCAGGTGCATCGGACTGAAAGTTGGTTTTGATATTTTTCTCGTTCATACTTAATTTCTAGAAGGTATTGACGTTAAACTGAACTGGATTCATAAAATCCTATATTTTCTTTGGGCATCTTAAATGTATCCAAAGGTGGATTCTTTGCCAACAAATTTCATGACACGAGTGATGTTCGATGCGGCGATATGACCTTGTAGGCGGGGGGCACCAATTGCTTGGACCACGGGGCTGTCACACTTTGCCCGTTGGGAGGCTCTAACAGGCTGTTGAATTTCATCCCCGTAAAACCTGGCGTTCAAGAGCATCGTTGTAGATACTGACGACTCCCTCAA
>NZ_JBYSYM010000012.1:0-31381 GCF_058783375.1 Acidovorax sp. FW305-C-20-28
AGCGAACAAAGCGCAGGCGTGGGCCAGGTGGGAGAAGCGGTCACGCAGATGGACCAGGCCACCCAGCAGAACGCGGCCCTGGTGGAAGAAATGGCGGCAGCGGCGAGCAGCCTGAACAGCCAGGCGGGCGAGCTGGTGAACGCGGTGGCGGTGTTCCGGCTGGCTGCAGGCGAAGGGGGTAGCCACCGTGCGCCGGCAACCGCTGCGGCCCCGGCGGTGCGCAAGCCGGTGGCCATGGCGGCGCCAGCGGCGCGGGCGGCGGTGAAGGCGCCTGCGGCCACCCGGCTGGCGGCGCCCAAGGCCCCTGTGAAGGCGGCGGCAACGGCGCCGGCCGCGTCACCCAGCCCCGCGCCCAAGGCGGCTGGGGGCGGGGATGATGAATGGGAAAGCTTCTGATTCGTGCTTGTGAATGCAGGCGGGCCATGCAGCGGCCCCGTGCACCCCCACCACCGAAAGAAACCTGAGAGGGCATCGCGGGCATTGGCTTGAATCTTGCAGAACTGTGTTTACAGTTCGTTACTTCGGGAGACAGGCCATGAATCGATTCAAGATTTCTACCCGCCTGGCGGGGCTTCTGGGTGTGTTGTGCTGCCTTGTCCTGCTGGTCGGCGGGGCAGGTCTGTTCGGAATGGGGCAGTCCAACGCCGGACTCAAATCGGTGTACGACGACCGGGTGGTACCCCTCAAGCAGATCAAGATCGTGGCCGACATGTACGCGGTCAATGTGGTCGACGCGGCGCACAAGGTGCGCGACGGCGGCATGACCGCCGCGCAGGGCCTGCAGTCGGTGGCCGAGGCCCGCAAGGCCATCGACACCAACTGGAGCGCCTACCTGGCCACCAAGCTGGCACCCGAGGAAAAGACGCTGGTGGACCGCTTCAAGCCCCTGCAGGCCAAGGCGGATTCCGCCACCGAAACCCTGGTAGGCCTGTTCCGTGGGGGCGATGCCACCGCGTTGACCACTTTTGCCGCCAAGGACCTGTACCCGGCCATGGACCCGCTGCAGGAAGTTCTGGGCCAACTCATGCAGGTGCAGCTCGACCAGGCCAAGATGGAGTACGACCGCGCCGCGGCCAGCTACCAGACCATCTGGGCCGTGACCGTGACTGCCGTGGTGCTGGGCGTGCTGCTCGCGGTGCTGGTGGGCGGCTCGATGATCCGCCAGATCTCGCGCTCGCTGGGCAACGCGGTGGACATCACCGATGCCGTGTCGCGTGGCGACCTCACCGTGCCCATCCAGGCGCAGGGGCGCGATGAGATCGCCTACCTGCTCACCGGCCTGACCGCCATGCGCGACAACTTGGCCCAGGTGGTCTCGGGCGTGCGCGGCAATGCGCAGGGCGTGGCGTCGGCCAGTGCCGAGATCGCCTCAGGCAACCACGACCTGTCCATCCGTACGGAGGAGCAGGCCAGCGCCCTGCAGCAGACGGCAGCGTCCATGGAAGAGCTGAGTTCCACCGTGCGGCAGAACGCCGACAACGCACGCCAGGCCAACCAGCTGGCGATGAGTGCCTCCACCGTGGCCGTGCAGGGTGGCGATGTGGTGTCCGAAGTGGTGGAGACCATGAAGGGCATCAACGACAGCAGCAAGAAGATCTCCGACATCATCGGTGTCATCGATGGCATCGCATTCCAGACCAACATCCTGGCGCTGAACGCGGCGGTGGAAGCGGCCCGTGCGGGCGAACAGGGCCGCGGCTTTGCCGTGGTGGCCAGCGAGGTGCGCAGCCTGGCCGGCCGCAGTGCGGACGCTGCCAAGGAGATCAAAAGCCTGATCCATGCCAGCGTGGAGCGTGTGGAGCAGGGCACGACCCTGGTGGACAAGGCGGGCGCGACCATGACCGAGGTGGTGGCCTCGATCCGCCGCGTGACCGACATCATGGGCGAGATCAGCGCCGCCAGCACCGAGCAGAGCCAGGGTGTCTCCCAGGTGGGGGATGCCGTCACACAGATGGACCAGGTCACGCAGCAGAATGCCGCCCTGGTCGAGGAAATGGCCGCCGCAGCCGGCAGCCTGAGCCACCAGGCCCAGGCCCTGGTCGGGGCCGTGGAGGTGTTCAAGCTGTCGGCCGACGCACCGCCCGTTCAGGCTGCTGCAGCCCCCCGTTCCGGCCCTGCGAAGCCGGTCGCTTCGCCGGCCTCCCGCCCGCCGGTGGCCGGCGCGGCGCCACGCAAGCTCACGGCACCGGTGTCTGCCAAGGCGCAGGCTGCAGCCAAACCGCCTGCCGCTGCACCGCGGGCAGCAGCGACGACGGCGTCCGACGATGAATGGGAGAGCTTCTGAACTCTCGAAGCCGCTTCAGCCCGCTGAATGCGCAGTGATGCACCAAAATGGGGTCTGCATGCTCTCATGCCTTAATTTGGTGCTTTTGAGGGCTGTTTTGGTGCGTTGGCCCGCAGCCACTCAGATGGCGTCCAGCTGTGCCACGGCATCGGGTGGCAATGCCAGCCGGGCCGATGCCATGTTCTGCTGCAGGTGAGCGACCGACGAGGTGCCCGGGATCAGCAGGATATTGGGTGAGCGTTGCAGCAGCCAGGCCAGCGCCACTTGCATGGGTGTGGCGCCCAGCTGATCGGCCACGGCCGACAGGGCGTTCGACTGCAATGGCGTGAAGCCGCCCAGCGGGAAGAAGGGCACATAGGCCGTGCCCTCACCGGCCAGTTGCGCGAGCAGGGCCTCGTCTTCGCGGTGGGCCAGGTTGTACAGGTTCTGCACGCAGGCGATCGGCGTGATCTTGCGCCCGTCCTGCACCTGGCGCGCCGTCACATTGCTCAGGCCGATGTGGCGGACGAGGCCCTGGCGCTGCAGCTCGGCCAGTACTGTCAGCGGCTCTTCCAGCGAGCCTTCGGCCGGGCCGTGCACGCTGAACATGGCGCGCAGGTTCACCACGTCCAGCACGTCGAGGCCCAGGTGGCGCAGGTTGTCGTGCACGGCCTGCGTGAGTTCGGCCTTCGAGAAGGCTGGCAGCCACGAGGCATCGTCGCCGCGCCGTGCGCCCACCTTGGTCACGAGGGTCAGGCCATCGCGGTAGGGGTGCAGCGCCTCCTTGATGATCTGGTTGGTCACGTGCGGGCCATAGAAGTCGCTGGTGTCGATGTGGTCCACACCGCTTTCCACCGCGGCGCGCAGCACGGCCACAGCGGCAGCACGGTCCTTGGGTGGGCCGAACACGCCGGGGCCGGCCAGCTGCATGGCGCCGTAGCCCAGGCGCTTCACGCTGCGGTGGCCGAGTGGGTAGGTGCCGGCTGGGTCGATGGCTGTCATGGAAATCTCCTTGCAATGGGTGAATGGGTCCACTGTAGGCAGATGTGGCGTGTACGATAAGCCGGTTGAATGTGCACGGGTTGTGCTGAATTCAGAACAATCACGCGGAGGTACGCACCATGGCCGAGCAGTTGGGTGATCTGGCTGCCTTCCTCGCCGTTGCGCGCAGCGGTGGCTTTCGCGAAGCCGCGCGCGGCAGTGGCGGCACCAGCAGCGCCTCGGGCCTGAGCGAGGCCGTGCGCCGGCTCGAAGCACGCCTGGGCGTGCGCCTGCTGCACCGCACCACGCGCAGCGTGGCGCCCACGGAGGCCGGTGCCCGCCTGCTCGAGCGCCTGGGGCCTGCGCTCGGCGAGGTCGAGGCCGCCCTCGATGTGGTCAACGGCTTTCGCGACCGGCCGGCCGGCACCCTGCGCCTGAACGTGCCCGCCAGCGCTGCGCGCCTGGTGCTGCCCGCCATCGTGCCGCCCTTCCTCGCGGCGTACCCCGACATCCGGCTCGACGTGGTGGTGGAGGAGAGCTTCGTCGATATCCTGGCCGAGGGTTGCGATGCCGGCATCCGCTACGACGAGCGGCTGGAGCAGGACATGATCGCCATCCCCATCGGCCCGCGCTGGCAGCGCATGGCCACGGCCGCATCGCCCGCCTACCTGGCCGCGCGTGGCCGGCCGGAGCACCCGCGCGAGCTGATGCAGCACGCCTGCCTGCGCGGCCGCTTCGCCAGCGGCAGCATGGCCAGCTGGGAGTTCGAGCGCGATGGCGATGTGGTGGTCGTGGACCCCGCCGGCCCCCTCATCGTGCGCATATCAGGTGGGGTGGACCTGGCCGTGGAGGTGGCACGCGCGGGCTGCGGCATCATCCACATGTTCGAAGGCTGGCTGCAGCCCCACATCGACAGCGGGGCACTGGTGCCCGTGCTGGAAGACTGGGCGCGGCCCTTTACCGGGCCGTTCCTCTACTACCCCGGCCGACGTTACCTGCCGGCGCCGCTGAGAGCGTTTGTGGATTTTGTAGGCATCGAAAATCGTCGTATTGACTAAAAATCAAGAATCGATGGCGGTAGTAGTAAATGCTGATTCAAAAAACCCGGGCATAATTTTTGGAAGGGCTCGAAGCTCTGCGGCTTTGAATTGTGAATCAATGGGTATCATTTCCCGCACATTTGGCCTTCTTCGAAATCCCGTGAATAGTGAATAGTCAAGAATAAAAGCCTCGAACCTTTCGCCTGCTTTTTTGGGTGTGATTGACTGGTGAATAAGATGAACCAGTCTTAGATCGCTGAGAATTTGAACGAGAAATCTCTCTTTTGAATTTCCGCTGCGAATTAGAAAGGCATTTATTTTTTCTTTTTCAAGGCATAAGTATTCAAGAAGATCGAGCATCTGCCTGATGATTCCTGCTTCGTTTCGAGCGTCTAAATCTAATTCTTGCAGCTTTTGTTGACCAAATTCGCCTATTGCGACATTAATGTCGGATAGGGTGACCGCTGAATGGCGATTGCGACTGGCGTGCTCCAAGGATCGCGCGAACATTTGAAGAAAGTCTCTAGGAACCCCCGCGTTTGCCCATGCTAAACGTTGAAAAGCCATATCTGGCATAACGGATGAGTTCAAGGAGTATCCTACGGCATTAAGAAATCCCTGAAGTATTGAACGAAGATGATTTTCTGCGGCCTCTGGGTTTTCCAGGGTTAAATCCAGCGAAATAAACTGAGCATCGCCAGGGGTTTGAAGTCCCTTTCTTGTTCTGGGATCGTAAACATTTAGCAGTGAACTGATTCCAATGATTTTTAACCAGGAGTTGGCCCCTTTTAATGCTGCAAGCAAGGAGTGCAGTATTTCTGGTTGAATTGTGTGCTCTACTAGGTGGAAATCATCTAGGAAAACATAAGCACTCCCATTGGTGGCGCTTGTTAGTGAAATCAATGCTCTTTTTATGGCAATTGGGGACTTTTCTAACGTGATTTCTTTGCTGATGATTTGGGATGCAACATTTTTCAAACTTCCACTGACAGCCGGAATGCCTGCTCTCTCTGCAACTTTGTCGCCAGACGAGGCCAATGATGTACAGATGTCAAAAAATAATTCGCTTAAAAGCTCATCTTTTGGCAGTGTCGAATACGATTGCATATCGATGACAGCAACCGTGGCATGTGTCTCTTTGAGCAGATCGACCGCTCGTCGAATTAAAGTAGACTTCCCAACACCGCGTCGCCCTCGAACAATATGCGCGGCAGGCTGAGCCAAGGTGTGATCTTCTCTTTGTTGAAAAGGCACATAAGGAACTTTGTAAGCGGCCAGAGGTGCACCTTGTGAAACTTCCCGGGTTGATCTTGAGAGAAGTGTTAAAAGCGCACGTGCCTCAACAGATTCTGGGAAGTTTTTTGATGTATTTGCTGTTACTCCAAGCGCTCCTTTGTATATATTCCAGTCGCTTAGATTTTTCTGAACTGAAAAGAGCGCATTGTCATAGAGCGGGCTTTCTCTGCCCACTTGGAATTTAATGAAGTCCCGATTTCCTACTGTGGAAATTTCTGCTGAAACCTCGGCAACGCCAATTTCTCTCGTGAATGCAGCGAGAGCTTCATTAAAAGAGTTTTGTGATATGTTTTGATTCATATGTGAAGGCCAAATCTCGTTTTTAAATAATCTCTCGATGTTTTGATGAAGTCTTTGGCTTGTGAGACCGCATCCGCCGGTGTTTGAGTGAATTCTGAGGTTGTAGATGTCCAGTTGTCGTAGTCTGCACGCAATCTGTTCTCATAAAGTGCCGCAATTTTTTTGGCCCAAGTGACCTTATCCGGGAAATCATCGGGCAACTCTCCTGCTTTTCCATGATCGTCTCCCTTAAGACTAACAAAACCTACAACCAAATATCGGACACCCTTTGATGCATTGTATGCGGCATAATATGCTCTTGAGTGAGTCGCTCGCTGAATTCCAGCTTGTGACATGACTTCAGCCTCGCTTAAATGCTGATCCCCCAATAGAAACCACGCAACGCCTACGTGCTGAACGTAGTCGTTGAGCTGAGAATTATTCCAGCCGAGTTTTTGTAGCTTGTTTGCAAATTCATTGTGATTTGCGGTGATTTTTAAAAAAGTCAGCTCGTCAACTGGTGGTGCAGTGATTGCCATATGCCTCTTTATGCGCTGCCAATGCGTCAGCGAAACCTAGGGGTTGTAGGATTTCACACTGTTGCGCTTGAGTCTAGCTATTTTTGAAAATTTGGATTTGCCTGAACGGACTGCGCCCCTGCAGTTCCTCCAGATAGCCTTCCACCCCCTGGCCTTCGCGCTCCAGAAAGCGCTCTACCGCCTCGGCAAACGCCGGGTGCGCGATCCAGTGGGCGCTGGTGGCCTGTACGGGCAGCAGAGCGCGGGCCATCTTGTGCTCGCCCTGGGCGCCGCCCTCGAAGCGCGCCGCGCCGTGGGTGATGCACCACTGCAGCGGCTGGTAGTAGCAGGCCTCGAAATGCAGGCAGTCCACGCGCTCCAGTGCGCCCCAATAGCGGCCGTAAGCCACCAGGCCATCATCACCGTCGTCGCCCAGCGCGATCAGGCTGCTGGCGATGGGGTGGCCGTCTTTTTCGGCGAGGAACAGCAGCCAGGCCTCGGGCAAAGTGGCGGCCATGCGCCCGAAGAAGTCGCGCGTGAGGTAGGGCGGGTTGCCGTGTTCGAGGTAGGTGCGCTCGTAGCAGCGGTAGAAGAAGTCCCAGTCGGCGGTGGCGATGTCCGTGCCGCGCGACCAGCGGAAGGTGACGCCGGCCTCGGCGACGCGGCGGCGTTCCTGGCGGATCTTCTTGCGCTTGTCCTGTGCGAGGCTGGCGAGGAAATCGTCGAAGCTCGCGTAGCGCGCGGGGGCGTTGTCTTCGTGCGATGCGTTCAGCGAAGACTGGCCTGCCGGCGGTTCATTCTTCCAATGGAATTGAACCGTGTGGCGCAGCATCAGGCCTTCATCGGCGCTGGTCTTCACATCGTCGCCACTGGCAAACAGCACATGCACGGACGACACACCCTGGCTCTCGCACCACTGGCAGACGGCCTGCACCAGCAGGGTGCGACTCTCCTCGTCGCGCGCCAGCAGCCGGGTGCCGGGCACGGGTGTGAAGGGCACGGCGATGGTGGCCTTGGGGTAGTAGGGCACGCCGTGCTGTTCGTAGGCATTGGCCCAGGCCCAGTCGAAGACATACTCCCCGTACGAATGTGCCTTGAGGTACAGCGGGCAGGCGGCGATCAGCGCATCGCCCTCCCACAGCGTCATGAAGCGGGGTGTCCAGCCACGTTTCGGTACAGCGCTGCCGCTCTCGTGCAGGGCCGTGAGGTATTCGTGGCGCAGAAAGGGCGTGGGGTGGCTTTGCAAAGCCAGCAGGCCGTTCCAGGCATTGGCGTCCACCTCCTGCGGAGAGGCCAGCACGCGGGCGATAATGTCCGATTCAGCCATGTATGCCCTGCGGGCCTGCATCGGCGGTTGTCTTCAACCCGGCCTTGGTGGCCTCTTCCAGTTCCATGACGCTCTCCATTTGCACAGCGCAGCTCAATTTCGTGGTGGGCGACATGCCCGGCAATGCGCAGAAGATCATTGCCGCGGCGCGCGAGGCCCATGCCCGGGGCGCGCAGTTGCTGCTCACGCCCGAGCTGGCGGTGTGCGGCTATGCGGCGGAGGATCTGTTCCTGCGCCCGGCCTTCATCGCCGCCTGCGATGATGCCGTGAAAACCGTGGCCCGTGAGACTGCGGGGTTGAAAGGCCTGGCCATCGTGGTGGGGCATCCGCAGGCTGTGCGCGCCGATGCGCCGGCCTTCAGCGCCTGCTTCAATGCGGCCAGTGTGGTGCGCGACGGCGTGGTGGAGCAGACCTATACCAAGCGCGAGCTGCCCAACTACCAGGTGTTCGACGAGCGCCGCTACTTCGTGGCCGGCGAGGCGCCCTGTGTGTTCGAGGTGGCCGGTGTGCGCGTGGGCCTGCTGGTCTGCGAGGATGCATGGTTCACCGGCCCGGCGCGCGATGCGGCCGCGGCCGGCGCGCAGCTGCTGGCGGTGATTAATGCCTCGCCCTTCCACCTGGGCAAGAGCGCCGAGCGCGAGGACACCATGCGCGCGCGGGTGCAGGAAACCGGCCTGCCCCTCGTCTACGCGCACTTGGTGGGCGGGCAGGACGAGGTGGTGTTCGAAGGCCGCTCCTTCGCCCTGGGTGTCGATGGCGCCGTGGCGGCGCGCGCCCCGGGCTTCGAGGAAGCGCTGTTCACCGTGCAGGTGGAATCCGGCGACGGCACCGCCCCGCTGGTGCTCCAGGGCGACATCGCCCCGCTGCGCAGTGCCGAAGCCGATCTGTGGGACACCCTGGTGCTGGGCGTGCGCGACTATGTGGGCAAGAACCGCTTCCCCGGCGTGCTGCTGGGCTTGTCGGGTGGTATCGACTCGGCCCTGGTGCTGGCCATCGCGGTCGATGCGCTGGGCGCCGACAAGGTGCGCGCAGTGATGATGCCCTCGCCCTACACGGCCGACATCAGCTGGATCGACGCGCGCGACATGGCGGCCCGCCTGGGTGTGCGCTACGACGAGATCTCCATCAAGCCCCAGTTCGAGGCCTTCAAGGCCGCACTGGCCAGCGACTTCGCGGGCCTGGCCGAAGACACGACCGAAGAGAACCTGCAGGCGCGCATCCGCGGCACCTTGCTCATGGCCCTGAGCAACAAGTTCGGCTCCATCGTGCTGACCACGGGCAACAAGAGCGAAATGTCCACGGGCTACTGCACGCTGTACGGCGACATGGCCGGCGGCTTCGCCGTCATCAAGGATGTGGCCAAGACCACCGTGTTCGCGCTGTGCCGCTGGCGCAATGAACATGACCCCTATGGCACGGGTGCCAGCCCCATCCCCGAGCGCATCATCACCCGCCCGCCCAGCGCCGAGCTGCGCCCCGACCAGAAGGACCAGGACAGCCTGCCCCCCTACGATGTGCTGGACGCCATCGTTGCGCGCTACATGGAGAACGACGAGCCCATCGAATCCATCATCGCCGCCGGCTTTGCGCGCGCCGACGTGGAGCGCGTAACCCGGCTCATCAAGATCAACGAGTACAAGCGCCAGCAGGCGCCCGTGGGGATTCGCGTCACGCGCCGCAGCTTCGGCAAGGATTGGCGTTACCCTATCACCAACAGTTTCAGAGCTTGATGCAGGGCCGACGGCCTGAGCCTTGATCCCCAGACCCCTTTTTTGACATCCACAGGAGAGCCACCATGAAAATGATCACCGCCGTCATCAAGCCTTTCAAGCTCGAAGAAGTCCGCGAAGCCCTGGCCGAGTGCGGCGTGACCGGCCTGACCGTCACCGAAGTCAAGGGCTTCGGCCGCCAGAAAGGCCATACCGAGCTCTACCGTGGCGCCGAGTACGTGGTGGACTTTCTGCCCAAGGTGAAGGTCGAGGTCGTCGTCAAGTCCGAGGACGTGGACCGCTGTGTGGATGCCATCGTCAACGTGGCGCGCACCGGCAAGATCGGCGACGGCAAGATCTTCGTGACTGCCGTGGAGCGCGTGGTGCGCATCCGTACCGGCGATCTGGACGACGCTGCGGTTTGATGCCGCTTTTCCGGGCGGTGCACCGCCCGGAAAAGCGGCTGGCCGCGCACAAGGCGCGGCCGCATGCGCTCAGATCACCGAGCGCAGTGGAATCTGGCTCGCATTGTGGCCGGCTTGCTCTACCAGTGTCTGGAGCAGGGTGGGGGTGTCGGTGCCGGCGTGCAGCAGGCCCATCTGCCATTCGCCCATGAAGCCGCTGGCCACGCTGTGGTTCAGAAAGGCCAGCAGGCCGTCGTAGTAGCCGGCCACGTTGAGCAGGCCCAGGGGCTTGTCGTGGTAGCCCAGCTGGCGCCAGGTCCAGACCTCGAACAGTTCCTCGAAGGTGCCGATGCCGCCGGGCAGGGCGATGAAGGCGTCGCTGCGCTCGGCCATCATGGCCTTGCGTTCGTGCATGGTCTGCACGATGTGCAATTCGTCGCAGGCCCGGTTGGCCAGTTCCTTGTCCACCAGGGCCTGGGGGATGATGCCCACCACGCGGCCGCCGGCCCGGCGCGTGGCCTCGGCCACCGTGCCCATGAGGCCGCTGCGCCCGCCGCCGTAGACCAGTTGCCCGCCGTGCGCGCCGATCCACTCACCCACGGCCGTGGCGGCCTGGGTGTAGGCGGTGTCTTCGCCGGGGCGCGAGCCGCAGTAGACACAGATGGAGAAAGCCGGTGCGGTATCAGCCATGCGCGATCCTCTGGAAAATGGCGCCCCCCCAGATGCCGATGCACAGCAGCAGGGCCAGCAGCACGGCAGCGCTGCCCATGTCCTTGGCGCGCTTGGACAGGTCGTGCCACTCGGGGCCGATGCGGTCGATGGCGGTCTCGATGCCGGTGTTGAGCAGCTCGACAATCATCACGATCACCACCGAGCCGGCCAGCAGGGCCACCTCCACCCAGCTCTTGCCCAGCCACAGCGAGGCGGGCAGCAGCACGATGGCGGCGATGGCTTCCTGGCGGAAGGCCTTTTCGCCCCAGCCGGCGCGCAGGCCTTCCAGCGAATAGCCGGCCGCGTGCCAGATGCGGTTGAGCCCCGTGCGGGCCTTCTGGGGATTGGCGGGGGCGGTGGGCTGGGGGGTGGACATAAGGGAGCAAAAACCGCGATTGTCGCGCAGGGTTATGACGCCGGGCTTAAGGACTGGTGAGGCCGTTCCTGCCCGGGGTGTTGGTTGGGTTACTTTTTGCGGTGCTCGAAATGCACCAGCCGCGTGCCGGCCAGCGCATCGTGCCAGAACTGCTGCGCCGGATGGAAGCGCGCAAGGATGGCCCAGACGGCGACCCAGCCGACGACGATGACCAGGGTTTCGCCGCCCGAGAGCCCGAACGGTGCCACGGCGGCCAGCGGCGGCAGGAACCACAGCCAGCTGAGTACATAGCGCAGCAGGGCGCGCGGCTGGCTGATGGGGCGGCCTGCGCGGTCCACCACGCGGATGTTCCAGGTCTTCATGGCCAGGGTCTGGCCCTTGGCCCAGAACCAGGTGAAGTAGATGCCGAACACCACGAACAGGAAGGCCTGCAGCGCATGCCGGTGGTCCAGCGCGTGGCGCTGCTGGCTCAGGCTGCCGAACAGGTAGCCGGCGATGAACACCACGCCGAACATCAGCATGCCCTCGTACAGCCAGCAGGCCATGCGGCGCATGAGGCTGGGGGTGGTGGCGGGCAGCGTGTCTGGCGGGGGCGTCTCTGCGGGCGGTGTGCTGGGGGTGGATGGGGCAGACATTCCGGACGGCAGGATCGGAGAACGGGCGCAGCGCAGGCCGCGCCGTCAGTTGTTGGGGTACAGGCCGGAATTGTCGGCGCTGGGCGGGGCGGCTGGGGCAGCCGGATCGCTGCCTTCGGGCGCCAGGGGAGGCAGGGCCGAAGGAACCGCACTCGGCACGGTCACGGGCGCGGTTTCCACCACCGTTGGGGCGGCAGGCCCCGGGGCGGGGGTGCCGGATGCCGGCGTCGCTGGGACGGGAACCGGCATGGCCACGCGAGGCGTGTGCTCGGTCACCGGGGGGATTTTGGGCGCATTGGGCCGCAGCGGGTTGGCCTGGGTGGCGGCCGGCACCTGCACCAGCTTGCGCGGCGACACTGGCCGCAAGGCGGTGGCTGCGCCCAGGGGCTTGGGCGGGGCCGTGGCAGCCAGCAACTGGCGTTCTTCCTCCGTCAGGGCCTGGTAGGCCTCCCACTGGGCGAGCTTGTTGTCGCCGGCCAGGCGGTTGGTGCTGGCGTAGTTCAGGCGCGCCTGGCTGCGCTGCTGGGCGCTCAGGCTGGCCCATTCGGTCATGCGGCTGTGCAGCTTGGCCTGTTCCTCCTCGGGCAGTTCCGGAAAGTTCACCGCCAGTGCCAGCCAGCGGCGTTTTTGCACCTCGCTGATCTGTGCCCAGCGCTCGGCCAGGGGGTACAGCGCCAGCTTTTGCCGGGTGTTCAGGGTTTCCCAGCCCGGTCCGGCGGCCACCTCGGCCAGGCCTTCGGAGGGCAGGGCGGTGGCGGAACTGGCGGGGGGGCGCAGCGCAGTGGCGGCCGTCGGCGTGGGGCGCGTGGCGGCAGAGGGCAGCAGGGTGGCGGGCGCCATGCCCACCTGTTGCACGACCGTCACGGCCGTGGCGGTCAGCGCGCCCAGAAGCACCAAAGCCAGCACGATGGCTGGCAATGGTGGGGAGGCGTCGGGAATTCCGTTATGCATGCATCAGGCAGTGTGCCAAATCAGTGATTCTGCGCTGCCGTCTTGAGGAACTGGACAAATCCCGGGTCGGAGTAGGCTTCTGGAGGCAACTCGTCGGTCAGCAGGGCGGCATCGACCTCGGCGATCTCGTTGGCGCCGAACTCGTCCTGCACCGTGCTGATGAAGAACAGGCCCACCACCAGGGCGATCAGCGGCACGGCCGACACCAGGGCGTTCCACCAGGTGTTGCCTTCGCCGCCGCCGGCACCCAGGCTGGCCGAAGAGCCGCCGGCCAGCACCACCGGGGCACTGGCCCGGGCCGGGGCGCGCACCGGGGCCAGCACCTTGCGGCGGGCCAGGGCCTGCATGCGCGAGGCGCGCAGGCGCTCCGAAATGTCGTAGGGCAGATCCTGCGCGCCGTCTGTCAGCCTGGCCGATACGCGGCGGGCAAAACGCTCTGCTGCAGCTTCCTGGGTCGGGGTCGGTACGGTGTTCACAGTTCGATTCCTTTGGCTTTCAGTGCCTTGCTCAGGGTTTGTATGGCACGAAAACAGTGCGTTTTCACACTGCCTTCCGAACAACCCATCGCGGCTGCCGTTTCTGATACATCCATTTCTTCCCAGTAACGCATGAGGAAGGCTTCCCGTTGACGTGCTGGCAATTCTTCTATTTCTGCCTCGATGCTCCGAAAAATCTGGGCCCGGCGGGTCAGGTCTTCGGCACTCTCGGCCTTGTCCCCATCGTCGGAGCCGGAGTACGCCTCCAGCAAATCAAAATCCATGCCATCTTCGCCCGGGCCTTCGAAGTCGCTCATGCTCGAAAACAGTGCATTGCGCGTCTTCTGGCGCCGAAACCAGTCCAAAGTGCTGTTCGACAGGATGCGCTGGAACAGCATGGGCAGCTCGGAGGCGGGCTTGTCCCCATAGTGTTCGGCCAGCTTGAGCATGCTGTCCTGCACGATGTCCAGGGCCGCTTCCTCATTGCGGACATGGTAGAGCGAGCGCTTGTAGGCGCGCTTTTCTACACTTTTGAGGAAATCGGAGAGTTCTTGTTCGGTTGCCAAGACGGGTCAGCCCGGGATGGGACGCTATTGGTGCACGCCAGTGCGGCGCTCCAACAACAGGTGCCAAAGCCCTCCACAGAGGGTCGGAACCATCGATTATCGCATCCCTGCGTGTTTTTTTAGGCATGGTGTGCATTTGCGCGTGTTGCAGTGCGATAATCGGGCCTGCAATTCAAAAGGCAAACGGGTCACGGTCCGGCGGGCAATCATCCCGCTCATGTCCTTGGCCTCAAGTTCCACGCTGGCTTCACAAGAGCCCAGGCAAGGAGCACCCAAGGTTTTTCGTCAGAGAAATTCACAAAGGTTGATCATCATGGAAATCTCCAAGGCCGAGATCACTTCGGCAGCCGCTGCTGCGCAGGGCAACACCCATTCCTCCCCCTCCCAGGACCTCATGGGTTCCGAGATCCTGGTCAAGTCGCTCCAGGCCGAGAACGTCCAGTACATCTGGGGCTACCCCGGCGGCGCCGTTCTGTACATCTACGACGCGCTGTACAAGCAAGAGACCATCCAGCACGTGCTGGTGCGCCACGAGCAGGCAGCCGTGCACGCCGCCGACGGCTATGCCCGCGCCACCGGTGAAGTCGGTGTGGCCCTGGTCACCTCGGGCCCCGGCCTGACCAACGCGGTCACCGGCATCGCCACGGCGTACATGGACTCCATCCCCATGGTGATCATCTCCGGCCAGGTGCCCACGCCCGCCATCGGGCTCGACGCCTTCCAGGAGTGCGACACCGTGGGCATCACGCGCCCCATCGTCAAGCACAACTTCCTGGTCAAGGACCCGCGCGATCTGGCCGCCACGCTCAAGAAGGCCTTCCACATCGCCCGCACCGGCCGCCCCGGCCCCGTGGTGGTGGACATTCCGAAGGACGTGTCCTTCAAGAAGGCCGCCTACACCGGCTACCCCCAGAGCGTGGAAATGCGCTCGTACAACCCCGTGCGCAAGGGCCACAGCGGCCAGATCCGCAAGGCCCTGCAACTGCTGCTGGCGGCCAAGCGTCCCTACATCTACACCGGCGGCGGCGTGCTGCTGGGCAATGCCACCAACGAACTGCGCACCCTGGTGGACATGCTGGGCTACCCGGTCACCAACACGCTGATGGGCCTGGGTGCCTACCCCGCGTCGGACCGCAAGTTCCTGGGCATGCTGGGCATGCACGGCACCATCGAAGCCAACAACGCCATGCAGAACTGCGACGTTCTGCTGGCCGTGGGCGCGCGCTTCGACGACCGCGTGATCGGCAACCCCAAGCACTTTGCGCAGAACGACCGCAAGATCATCCACGTGGACATCGACCCGTCGAGCATTTCCAAGCGCGTGAAGGTCGACATCCCGATCGTCGGCGATGTGAAGGACGTGCTCACCGAGCTGATCTCCATGATCCGCGAGAGCAGCACCCGCCCCGATGCCGGCGCCCTGGCCGCCTGGTGGGACACCATCGAAGGCTGGCGCAAGCGCGACTGCCTGAAGTACGACATGGGCGGCCCCGACGTCATCAAGCCCCAGTACGTGGTGGAGACGCTGTGGAACATGACCAAGGACGCTGACACCTACATCACGTCCGACGTGGGCCAGCACCAGATGTGGGCGGCCCAGTACTACCGCTTCGACGAACCCCGCCGCTGGATCAACTCCGGCGGCCTGGGCACCATGGGTGTGGGCATCCCCTACGCCATGGGCATCAAGCTGGCCAAGCCGCAATCCGAAGTGTTCTGCATCACCGGCGAAGGCTCGGTGCAGATGAACATCCAGGAGCTGTCGACCTGCCTGCAGTACAACACGCCGATCAAGATCTGCTCGCTGAACAACCGCTACCTGGGCATGGTGCGCCAGTGGCAAGAGATCGAGTACTCGGGCCGCTACAGCCACAGCTACATGGATGCGCTGCCCAACTTCGTGAAGCTGGCCGAGGCCTATGGCCACGTGGGCATGCTGATCGAGCACCCCAAGGACGTGGAGCCCGCGCTGCGCGAAGCACGCAAGCTCAAGGACCGCACGGTGTTCATGGACTTCCGTACCGACCCCACCGAGAACGTGTTCCCGATGGTGCAGGCCGGCAAGGGCATCACCGAAATGCTGCTGGGCTCCGAGGACCTGTAAACACAGGTTCCCGGCTCCCGCTGCGGCTTACAGCCACCGCATGCCGGTGGCTGCAGGCCAATCCACCGCTATCAGCCTGATAGCACCCCTTTGACGAATCTATTGCCTGCCGAGCCTGCGCATTACCGTGCGCAGGGGAGGGCAGCGAAAAGAGGAATGTCTTCACCATGAAACACATCATTGCCGTTTTGCTGGAGAACGAACCCGGCGCGCTGTCGCGCGTCGTGGGCCTGTTCTCTGCCCGTGGCTACAACATCGAGTCGCTCACCGTGGCGCCCACCGAGGATCCATCGCTCTCGCGCATGACGATCCAGACCACGGGCTCCGACGACGTGATCGAGCAGATCACCAAGCACCTGAACCGCCTCATCGAAGTGGTCAAGGTGGTCGACCTCACCGAAGGTGCCTACACCGAGCGCGAGCTCATGATGGTGAAGGTGCGCGCCGTGGGCAAGGAGCGCGAGGAGATGAAACGCATGGCCGACATCTTCCGCGGCCGCATCATCGACGTGACCGAGAAGAGCTACACCATCGAGCTCACCGGCGATCAATCCAAGAACGACGCTTTCCTGCAGGCGATCGACCGCACGGCCATCCTGGAAACCGTGCGCACTGGTGCCAGCGGCATCGGCCGCGGCGAGCGAATTCTCCGGGTGTAAGACAATCCACCCCGTTTTTCCGTATTTCAACCCCCCAAACAACGCATTTCAACCGGAGCGACCCATGAAAGTTTTCTACGACAAAGACTGTGACCTGAGCCTGATCAAGGGCAAGACCGTTGCCATCATCGGCTACGGCTCGCAGGGCCACGCCCATGCACAGAACCTGAACGACAGCGGCGTGAAGGTCGTGGTTGGCCTGCGCAAGGGCGGCGCCTCGTGGGACAAGGTCGGCAAGGCCGGCCTGAACGTGCTGGAAGTGAACGACGCAGTCAAGGCTGCCGACGTGGTCATGATCCTGCTGCCCGACGAGCAGATCGCCGAGGTCTACAACAACAACGTGGCCCCCAACATCAAGCAAGGCGCTTCGCTGGCCTTCGCCCACGGCTTCAACGTGCACTACAACCAGGTCGTGCCCCGCGCCGATCTGGACGTGTGGATGGTCGCCCCCAAGGCCCCTGGCCACACCGTGCGCAGCACCTATGCCCAGGGCGGCGGCGTGCCCCACCTGGTGGCCGTGCACCAGGACAAGTCCGGCAAGGCCCGTGACCTGGCCCTGTCCTACGCCATGGCCAACGGTGGCGGCAAGGCCGGCATCATCGAGACCAACTTCAAGGAAGAAACCGAGACCGACCTGTTCGGCGAGCAGGCCGTGCTGTGCGGCGGTGCCGTCGAGCTGATCAAGATGGGTTACGAAACCCTGGTCGAAGCCGGCTACGCCCCTGAAATGGCCTACTTCGAATGCCTGCACGAGCTCAAGCTCATCGTGGACCTGATCTACGAAGGCGGCATCGCCAACATGAACTACTCGATCTCGAACAACGCCGAGTTCGGCGAGTACGTGACCGGTCCTGAAGTCATTAACGAGCAATCGCGCGCCGCCATGCGCAATGCCCTGAAGCGCATCCAGAACGGGGACTACGCCAAGATGTTCATCCAGGAAGGCCGCCTGAACTACCCAAGCATGACGGCCCGCCGCCGAAACACCGCCGACCACAGCATCGAAGTGGTGGGTGGCAAGCTGCGCGCCATGATGCCCTGGATCGCCAAGAACAAGCTGGTCGACCAGACCCGCAACTGATCGGCGAGCCTGCGCCTCGCGCGCACGGTCGATCTCCCAAAAGGCCACTTCGGTGGCCTTTTTTCGTTGTGGCGCCAGGCCAGGTGCCCCCGGGCGGCGTCGCGCGGCGCACCGGTCATGAATTGTTGACAGGCGGCCCTCGTCCGGGGTGCCTGGGTGCAGCTACACTGCGCCTTTGGTCTGGAGCGTGCACGCGCTCCCGGGAGGGGTGCCGCGCGCTGTGCGTGCAGGTGCCAATTACTATAATTTTGATAGCTGTTCACGCCGGCGGGCCTGGCGATGGAGATTTTTTCGATGCATGACGGCAAGGATCTGGCCGACGGCTCCGGTGTGATGGTGCGCAAGCGGCGCAAAGGCATCTACATCCTGCCCAATCTGTTCACGCTGGCGGCGCTGTTCGGGGGCTTCTACGCCGTCGTGATGGCCATGAACGGGAGCTTCGAGCAGGCGGCCGTGGGGGTGTTCTGCGCCATGGTGCTCGACAGCCTGGACGGCCGCGTCGCCCGCATGACCAACACGCAAAGCGCTTTCGGCGAGCAGATGGATTCGCTGTCGGACATGGTGTCCTTCGGCGCCGCGCCCGCACTCATCGCCTATGAGTGGTCGCTCAAGGACCTGGGGCGTTGGGGCTGGATCGCGGCTTTCGTCTACTGCGCCTGCGCCGCCCTGCGCCTGGCGCGCTTCAACGTGAACACCGGCGTGGTGGACAAGCGCTACTTCCAGGGCCTGCCATCGCCCGCCGCGGCAGCGCTGGTGGCCGGCTTCATCTGGCTCATGACCGAACTGGGCGTGCATCGCGGCGCGGAAGCCTGGATCGGCTGGGACCAGGTCACCTGGACCATGTTCGCCTTCACGCTGTATGCCGGGCTCACCATGGTGACCAATGTCCCGTTCTACAGCTTCAAGGACATCCAGATGAAGAAGAGCGTGCCCTTCGCCGCCATCGTGCTGATCGCGCTGGGCATCGCCGTCATCAACATCCACCCACCCATCGTGCTGTTCAGCGTGTTCGTGTTCTATGGCCTGAGCGGCTATGCCGTCTACGCCTGGCGCAAGGCCAAGGGGCAGCACAGCAGCGTGATCAGCACCTCCACGGACGAACCCGACGAGCGCGGCCTGCACAAATGACGCCCAGCCCCGCGTGGGCTGCAGTTGTGCTACATTGCAAGGCATGAACACGTTGGCCATTGCGATCCTACTGCTAGCTCCCCACGGGCCCGGACGGTAGGCGCACGCGCACACGTTTTCCACCAAGGCCCGTATGCACCCGCAGCGGGCCTTTTGCTTTGGGCGCCAGAATTCCAGCGTTGCGGACCACCCCACCATCAAATACCAGGAGAACCCCATGGCCGACAAACTCATCATTTTCGACACCACCTTGCGCGATGGCGAGCAATCGCCCGGCGCCTCCATGACCAAAGACGAGAAGCTGCGCATCGCACGCCAGCTCGAACGCCTGAAGGTGGATGTGATCGAAGCGGGTTTCGCGGCCAGCTCCAATGGTGACTTCGAGGCTGTGCAGTCCATTGCCAATGCCATCAAGGACTCCACTATCTGCTCGCTCTCGCGCGCCAACGACCGCGACATCTCGCGCGCGGCCGAAGCGCTCAAGGGCGCCAACAGCGCACGCATCCATACCTTCATCGCCACCTCGGCGCTGCACATGGAAAAGAAGCTGCGCATGACGCCCGAGCAGGTGCTGGAGCAGGCGCGCCAGTCTGTGCGCTTTGCGCGCAACCTCGTGGCCGACATCGAGTTCAGCCCCGAAGACGGCTACCGCAGCGACCCCGACTTCCTGTGCCGCGTGCTCGAAGCGGTGATCACCGAGGGCGCCACCACCATCAACGTGCCCGACACCGTGGGCTACGCGATTCCCGAGCTGTACGGCAACTTCATCAAGACGCTGCGCGAACGCATTCCCAACAGCGACAAGGCGATCTGGTCCGTGCACTGCCACAACGACCTCGGGATGGCCGTGGCCAACTCGCTGGCTGGCGTGCAGATCGGCGGTGCCCGCCAGATCGAGTGCACCATCAACGGCCTGGGCGAGCGCGCGGGCAACTGCTCGCTCGAAGAAGTCGTGATGGCCATCAAGACGCGCCGCGACTACTTCAACCTCGACCTCAACATCGATGCCAAGCACATCGTGGCGGCCAGCCGCATGGTCAGCCAGACCACCGGCTTCGTGGTGCAGCCCAACAAGGCCGTGGTGGGCGCCAACGCCTTCGCGCACGCCAGCGGCATCCACCAGGATGGCGTGCTCAAGGCGCGCGACACCTACGAGATCATGCGCGCCGAAGACGTGGGCTGGACGGCCAACAAGATCGTGCTGGGCAAGCTCAGCGGTCGCAATGCCTTCAAGCAGCGCCTGCAGGAACTGGGCGTGAGCCTGGACAGCGAGACCGAGATCAACGCCGCCTTCACCCGCTTCAAGGAGCTGGCCGACCGCAAGGCCGAGATCTTCGACGAAGACATCCTGGCCCTGGTGAGCGACGAGAGCGTGACGGCCGAGAAGGAGCAGTACGGTTTCGTCTCGCTGTACCAGCAGAGCGAGACCGGCGAGCAGCCCCGTGCGCGCATCGTGTTCACCGTGGACGGGCACGAAGTGCGCGGCGAATCGGTGGGCAACGGCCCGGTGGACGCATCTCTGAAGGCCATCGAGGCCCACGTCAAGAGCGGTGCCGAGATGGTGTTGTATTCCGTCAACGCCATCAGCGGCTCCACCGAGAGCCAGGGCGAGGTCACCGTGCGCCTGCAAAACAGCGGCCGCGTGGTCAACGGCACGGGTGCGGACCCGGATATCGTGGTCGCGTCAGCCAAAGCCTACCTCAGCGCGTTGAACAAATTACAAAGTAAAGCTGACCGAGTGGCAGCACAGGGATAAGCGTTGAATTTATAATTCATTCACTTTCTTGGAAAGTCGCGCAAGGTCTTGATCTTGCGCGACTTTTTTTGATTCTGTACACTGGCCCACACTTCTTACCCTTTGGAGCACTTTGATGCACCATGGCCGCACCGCATTGAACCGTCTTTTCAAAGTTTTGGGCTTTGTCGTTGTGAGTGCGGCGCTTGCGTCGCCCATGGCACATGCCAACGAGCGCAAGAAAGCGCCCGCCAAGAAGCAGGTGGCATCGGCCACCGCCAAGAAGTCCGTCGGCCCGCGCAAGGCCGCCGTGGCTGCCAAGCCGGTGCGCGTCAGCGCCAAGACCTCCAAGGCCGCGACTCGCGTGGCCTTTGTGCCCGCCAAGCCGTCCTTCGGCCAACTGGCAGGCCTGCACGAAGTCAATGACCCGCTGGACCTCAAGTCCAGCGTGGCCCTGGTGATCGACCAGGACACCCATGAAGTGCTGCTGAGCAAGAACGACCACGCCGTTCTGCCCATCGCCTCGCTTACCAAGCTCATGACCGGCCTGCTCATCTCCCAGGCCAAGCTGCCCATGGACGAGCAGCTCACCATCACCCAGGACGATGTGGACACCGAAAAGGGCAGCCGCTCGCGCCTGACCGTGGGCTCCACGCTCACCCGCGGTGAAATGCTGCACCTGGCCCTGATGTCCAGCGAAAACCGCGCCGCCCACGCCCTGGGTCGCACCTACCCGGGCGGCCTGGACGTCTTCGTCGCGCAGATGAACGCCAAGGCCCGCCTCCTGGGCATGACCGACACCAAGTACGTCGAGCCCACGGGCCTGTCCAGCCGCAACCAGAGCAGCGCCCGCGACCTGGCCACCCTGGTCAACGTCGCCCATGGCGACCCGGTGCTGCGCGAGCTGTCCACCTCGCCCGGCTACGAGCTGGCCCTGGGGGCGCGCACGCTGCAGTTCAACAACACCAACGGCCTGGTGAAGAACCCCACCTGGGACATCGGCCTGCAAAAGACCGGCTACATCTCCGAGGCCGGCCGCTGCCTGGTGATGCAGGCGCAGGTCGCCGGCCGCAAGATCATCATGGTGTTCCTGGATTCGGCCGGCAAGTTCAGCCGCCTGGGCGATGCCGAGCGCGTGCGCCACTGGGTCGAGTCCATGCCTGCCGCCATCAGCCCCGTGAAGACGGTGGTGCACAGCAACTCCAACGGCTGATTCCAGCGGCCCCTGGCATCCCGCCCCTGGGTGCAAGCCCAGGGCATGAAAAAACCCCGGTGGCGCAGGCTCCCGGGGTTTGTCGTTTTCAGCGGGGCCATGGCCCCTGCGCTCGTTATTCGACTGGCGTGTGCAGGCTCTCGCTGCTGTGCAGGGACGCGGAGGAAGACAGCGGCGACATGGGCGCCTTGGCCGGCACATAGCCCAGCGCCAGAGAGATCTCCTGCGCCGTGGCCTGCAGCTTGGCCATCCAGCCCTCGTCCAGCCGGTCGGCCGGGGCCGAGATGGACAGGCCGGCCACCAGCTTGGCCTGGTCGTCGTACACGCCCGCAGCCATGCAGCGCACGCCCAGCTCCAGCTCCTCGTTGTCGCGCGCCGTGCCGTACTGGCGTGCCTTGGCCAGCTCGCGCTCCAGCACGGGCAGCTGGGTGATGCTGTTGCGTGTGTGGCCGGCCAGCCCGGTGCGGGTGGCATAGGCGCGCACGCGCTGGGGGTCGTCCACCGCCAGGAAGAGCTTGCCGGTGGAGGTGAGGTGCAGCGGCGCGCGGCCACCGATGGCGCGCACCACCTGCATGCCCGAGCGCTCGCTGTAGGCGCGCTCCACGTACACGATCTCGTCGCCCTGGCGCATGCTCAGGTTGACCGGCTGCTGGATCAGCTTGTGCAGGTTGCGCATGGGGGCCAGCGCCGCGTCGCGCACGCTCAGGCGGGCCTTGACCAGGTTGCCGAGCTCCAGCAGGCGCATGCCCAGCCGGTAGCTGCCCGACTCGGGTCGGTCCACGAAGCGGCCGATGGTCAGGTCGTTGAGGATGCGGTGCGTGGTGGACGGGTGCAGCCCCGTCTTCTCGCTGATTTCCTTGAGCGAGATGGCGTCCTCGCGCGAGGCGAGCACATCGATCAGCGTGAACATGCGCTCCAGCACCTGAACGCTGGGTTTGATCGGGATACCAGGGTCGATTTTTTTCATGGGCGGCGGGAATGGCGTGGAGTAAGGGATATCCACAACATCCTCTGATCACCGCATCTTACCTTGTGAAATGCAACGGCACCATCGGGTACCTTGGAGCCCCTGTCAGGCGCTGGCACCTGGGTGACGCTGGTCCACCCGCCGCCACTCGCTGCCCTGGCGGATCTCATGGGGCAGAAAGCGCGCCTTGTAGTTCATCTTGGGGCTGGCTTCGATCCAGTAGCCCAGGTACACATAGGGCAGGCCCATGGAGCGCGCCTGCTCGATCTGCCAGACCACGTTGTAGGTGCCATAGCTGGCGCGTGCCTCGGGTTCGTAGAAGGTGTAGACGGCCGACAGGCCGTCGTTGAGCACGTCGAGGATGGACACCATCTTGAGGGCGCCGGGCTCGCCGGTGGCTGTGTCCACCTCGCGGAACTCCACCAGCCGCGAGTTCACGCGGCTTTGCAGCAGGAATTGCGTGTACTGGTCAATGCTGTCCTGGTCCATGCCGCCGCCCGCGTGGCGGCCGTTCTGGTAGCGCAGGTACAGCTGGTAGTGCTCGGGCACGAAGCACAGCCGCAGCACGCGCGCCTGCAGCTGGCCGTGCTGCGCGGCGGCGCGGCGCTGGCTGCGGTCGGGCCGGAACTCCTGCGCGCGCACGCGCAGCGGGGTGCAGGCCTGGCAGCCATCGCAATAGGGGCGGTAGGTGAACATGCCGCTGCGCCGAAAGCCCGTGGCCACCAGGCCCGAGTACACATCGCTCTGGATCAGGTGGCTGGGCGTGGCGACCTGCGAACGCGCCTGCCGGTCCGGCAGGTAGCTGCACGGGTAGGGCGCTGTCGCATAGAACTGCAGGGTCTGCAGCGGCAGGTCGTTGAGTTGCGTCATGCCAGGGGCGTGGAATGAGGGGCCAGCAGTTGGTCCCAGTATACGGGCTCGAAACGCCACGCGCCGCCCGCAAGGCCTTGCGCCACGCCGATCTGGCGCAGGAACTCGCTGCGCGGAATCTCGCGCGCCCCCAGCGAGGCCAGGTGGCGCGTGTTCTGCTGGCAGTCGATCAGCGCCACGCCGTGCACGCGGCAGAGGGCCACCAGCGCCGCCAGCGCGATCTTGGAGGCATCGGTCGCGTGCGCGAACATCGACTCGCCAAACACCGCGCGGCCCAGCGCCACGCAGTACAGCCCGCCCACCAGTTGGCCATCGACCCAGGTCTCCACGCTGTGGGCCGAGCCCGCCGCGTGCAGCGCCTCATAGGCCTGCACCATGTCCGGCACGATCCAGGTGCCCGCCTGGCCCTCGCGCGGGGTGGACGAGCAGGCCCGTATCACCTGCCCGAAGGCGCTGTCCACACGCACCTCGCAGCGGTCACCTGCGGCCGCAAACTTCTGCAGGGTCTTGCGCAGCGAGCGGTGCAGCCGGAACTCGGCCACCGGCAACACCATGCGCGGATCAGGCGCCCACCACAGGATGGGCTGGCCCTCGCTGAACCAGGGGAAAGTGCCCTGCCCGTAGGCGGCACGCAGGTGCTCCACATCCAGCGCGCCCCCGGCGGCCAGCAGGCCCGGCGCCGGATCGTGGGGACCCCAGGCGCTCGCCGGGCTGGGGAAGGGGTCATGGGGTTCCAGCCAGGGGAGTTGGGCGGGCATGGGGGCGAGGAGAAATGGTGAGGCAGTTTGATTGTGCGGCAACATTCCGTTCAAGCAGCGTGCGGACTTTCTGGGTGATGTCGGCTGCAGGCGACACATTTCCCGCTGCATTGCCTTGGCATGCGAGATCTGCTGCTGCCTGGCCTGCACAATGCCGCGATTGCCACACAGGGGAGGGGATTGGCCATGCGCCGTGGATATGGACTCGCATTGTTGCTCATCGCGCTGGCAGGCTGCCAGAAACAGGAGGCACCCAATGTCTTCTATGAGCGCTACTACCAGAAGTCGGTCGACGGCATTGCTACTCTGGAGGAAGGGGCCGTCTTCCATTCAGCCAGAAAGCGTGCAGACGTGGAGCAGAAAATTCCGGCAATGATGAAGATGATGGGAAAAACGCGTGAGGAAGTGGCCCGCGTTTACCTCGGCATGTCCCAGACACTTGCGCGCTGCAAGAAGATCGAACTGGATGGGCAGAGCATTTCGGGCGATGTGGCTGAACTCACCTATCGGCAGACGGATGTCTGCGGCAGTACATCCACCTCACCAGAGACCCAAAAGGTGCGCTTGGTGAACGAAGATGGCTGGAAAATCGACCAGGTGGAAGTCCGTCTGTAGGCTACAGCCTGCTCAGGCCTGGGCGCTACTTGCGCCGGTAGTCACCCATGAAGGTCACATGCATGCCGCCGCAGCCATTGTCTTCCTTCACCGCCAGGCCGCCGCGCTGCAAGGCCAGCGTGGCCGTGCAGCCGTCGCTGTCATAGGTCAGCAGCCCGTTGCGCAGGGTGGCCACGCCGCGTATCTCGCCCACGTTCACCTGGCCGTTGGCGGCGTTGGGGCCTAGCCAGACGGCATCGCCCGCCAGGTAGGCCCTGCCGTCCTGCAGGCCGATGATGGCCAGGGTGGCGCTGTCCTTGTCGGGCTTGCCCTGGTGGTAGCGGGTGTACATGCCGTTCCACTGCGCACTGGGCCCGCTGGCGGGCGCAACGCCCTGCAGCAGGGCAATGCGGCCCGTGAACTCCTTGGCCAGGCAGCGCGCATCCTTGCACTGCGTGACCTCATACGACTTGAGCCACTCGCGCTGCCATTGCACCAACTGCGGCCGGGCCTTGGAGCGCTCGATCGCCTCCTTGAACGCGGTGTTGAGCTGCTCGTCCAGTGCCGAGAGCGTGGCGTCAGAGCAGATCAGCTTTTCCATCGGCGACCGGGCCTTGGCGCAGTCGAAGCTGGCGGCGCTGACCAGTGGGGCAAGGACCACCAGCGTGGCGGCAGCAAACCAGGGGCGCATCGTTCGGGTCAGGGGCATGGTGGTGCAGGGGAGGGCAGGCGGGCACCCATCATACGAAGCCGTTCGACACCGTGCGATGGCCGCTTCGTACCAGAACAAAATGAGGGGGCTGCGTCAGCAGCATCACAGCAGCCGGTGCCATTGGCTGCCATCATGGATGGCCGCGCCATTGAGCCCGCCCACCATCAAGATGCCGTCGGCGGTGGACAGGTTGCCGCCGCAGGCCGTGGCCAGGGCCGGTATGTCGCCATTGCCCAGCGTGCCATCCTGGCCCAGGGTCCACAGGCCGTATTCCGACGTGCACCACAGCCGGTCCTGGTACCAGACGATGTCCTTGAAAGGCACGGTCATGCTGTCTTTGTGGATGATCTGCCACTCATCCCCACGGCCGCGCATCAGCCCGCCGGACTGCAGGCCCACGTACACATAGCCATCGCCAGCGCAGCACAGGCTCTCCATGTACATACCGGTAGGCACCTTGCACTGGCGCCACTGCTGGCCGTCAAAGCGCCAGAGGTCGCCTTCACCGCCAGCCGCATAGATGTCGCTGGAGCTGAAGCCGGCGATGGCCGCGAAGCCAAAACGGGTGGCCTTCTTGGGGTTGGGTGGGTCGGGCAGGTTGTGGCGGATGGAGACCCACACTCTCGCATCGTTCAGATAGCAGACGTGGCGCCAACCGGCACAAACATACAGCTTTCCATCGATGGTTGCCACATTCGTGGGGCCTGTGCTGATAGGCCCGGTGGGAGATTTCGGAATGTCCGGCCAAAGGCCGCTGCCGGCATCTCCTTGCACGGCCACGCCATCGATGCTGCCCAGCATCACCGAGGTCTTGCCCAGGTTGGGTGCCACACCGAGCATGGGGAAGGGAAAGCCCGTGTACTTCCTGCCGGACAGATTGGCGTCCGCACCGAAGGTGAGGGTTCCCAGCGCCCGGTTGCCCGTGTCCTCGGGGCCGTTGTCGAACAGGATGAAGCTGCAGTGGTGCCGGTCGATGACGGCGCAGTCGTAGATCCAGCGGTTGTTGAAGATGCGCGAAAAGTACGATTCTTCGAGTTCGTAGATGGAGGATCCCATGCATGACCCATTCGATGCAAAGCCGCCATCATAGGAAAGCACATCGATACCGTGGGCTCGTTCGGTCAAATCCAGCTTGACACCCCGTGGCCCCGCAAGCACCCTACGCCCCGTTCCCCAGCACACCACCACAACGGAGAAAAACACATGATCAACAAACGCCACTTCGTCACCACCATCGGCCTGGCAGGCGTGCTGCCGGCCACCAGTGCCATCGCCGCGCCCAACGCCAAGGCCGGCGCCGCCCAGCCCACCCTGCTGACCGTGAGCGGCGCCGTCGGCAAGACCAACCGCGGCGCGCTTGACCCCGTCGTCGACCAGATGATGGGCAAGCACAAGATCCAGTTCAGCAAGGCCTTCGCGTTCGATGCGGCTGCGCTGCAGCGCCTGCCTGCGGTGACCATCAAGCCCACGCTGGAATACGACAACAAGGTCCATACCCTGGAAGGCCCGCTGCTGGTCACCGTGCTCGAAGCCGCCGGCGTGGCGCGGGGCAGCAACGTGCAACTGGGCCTGCGTGCCGTGGACGGCTACAACGTCGCCATCAGCCTGGCCGACGCCGCGCAGTACCGCATGATCGTGGCCACGCGCCTGGACGGCCAGCCCATGGCGCTGGGCGGCCTGGGCCCGCAGTGGGCCGTGTACGACGCGGACAACGTCGCCCCCTTCAAGGACAAGCCCGTGCAAGAGCGCTTTGCGTTGTGCCCCTGGGGCCTGTACCACATCGACGTGAAGGCGGCCTGAGCTGTAGGACGGCGCCGGAAACCGCGGGCGCATCCCCGCGGCTGGCCTACCATCGGTGCGCAACTGAACACGGATGAAAGGCAAGCCCCGTGGCAACAACCGTTCAAGAAGCCCTCGTCGTCAGCCAGCCCGTTGCCGCGCCCGCGCAGGTGGTCTACGACTTTGCCCGCCAGATGGAAAACCTGCCCCAATGGGCCTCGGGCCTGGCCACGGGCATCGAGCAGTGTGACGGCAGATGGTTCACCGAGTCGCCCATGGGCAAGGTCCGGGTCGACATGGCGCCGCACAACCCCTTTGGCGTGCTCGACCACGACGTGACACTGCCCGACGGGACCACGGTGCACAACGCCTTTCGCGTCACGCCCTGCGGGGAGGGTGCCAGCCTGCTGAGCTTCGTCGTTCTGCGCTTGGAGGGCGTGGGCCAGGCCGATTTCGACGCCGACGTGGCCCATGTCCGCAAGGACCTGGCCGCGCTGCAGCAACTGCTGGAGGCGCGCCAGGCCTCAGGCTGATTCGCCACCGTTCGCCACGGCCGCCGCGTACAGCCGCACCCCTTCGATCAGCCGCGCCAGGCCAAAGGCGAAGGAGCGCGCCGGGTCGGTGGTGCCGCCATACTCCGCCCCAGCCTTGGCCCCGATCCTGACGGCCAGCGGAAACACCGCAGGGTCCACCAGCGGCTGCAGCAGACCGGCATGCCGGGCCCACCATTGCGCCTCTGACTCACCCGTCGCCTGCCCCGCAGTGCGCGCATCGACGGCATTGCGTGCGGCACCGCGCACCAGGTCGGAGAGTGCGGCCACCACCATGTCCCGGTCCAGATCGGCCAGGCCGGCGCCCTCCAGTGCGCCCAGCTCGCGCTCGTACTTACGGATCGAATGCGGCCCCAGCGAGGCGCGGTAGGCCGACACCTCCAGCATCCAGGGGTGGCGCCGGTAAAGCGCCCAGGCATCGTGGGCCACGCGCTGCAGTTGCGCCTCCCAGCGGCCCTGCGGCAGCTCATGTGGCAGCTCGGCATGCGCCAGCTCCACGATCAGGTCCAGCAGCTCCGGCTTGCCCGGCACATAGCGGTAGAGCGACATGGCAGACACCCCCAGCCGCTCGCCCAGCGCACGCATGGTGAGTGCCTGCAACCCCTGGGCATCGGCCAGCGCCATCGCCTCGGCGCCGATCAGCGCGGGCGTCAGACCGGGCTTGCGCCCAGGCCTGGCATCGCGCGGCAAACCCCACAGCAGCGTGAGCGTGGCCTGCGGATCACCGCGGCCCGTGAATCGGGAGGCATGGGTTTGGTTGGCTTTGGTTGACATGGCGGGGCGGTGTTTTGCAAAATGGCGTACATTGTAAATAAATAGAGGAATGCATTGGCGAAATCCTTCGATGAACAGGTGCAGCACCTGGTGGCCTTGGGCTACCCCGCCTTGCTCGGCTGCCCGGCCGAGCTGTTCCGCCAACACCTGGAGGGCCTGCGCGCCCATGTGCCCGCAGGGGCACCGGGGATGGATGTGGAGCAGGGCACGGCCGCCTGGGTGCTGGTCGTGCACAGTGCGGCGGCGCCGGTGGAAGCGACCCTGCCACGCATCGTGCGCCGCGGGCATGCGGCCATCGAGCGCCTGTTCCCCCGCTCGCCCGGTTTCTTCAGGCCGCTGCCCGGCCTGTCGGCACATGCCGGGCAGGCCTACCTGCTGCTCGGCGTCGACCGGGGCAACGCCTCGCTCAACGCCGTGCCCAGGCAGGCGCAGGAACGCATCGCGGCCGATGGCCGCACGCCGTTGATGCTGGAAGAAGGCGTCGCCCTGCTCACGCAATACCCCGAGATGCTGCAGCCCAACCGCTGCTTCATGATGCTGGGCTCACGTGGCGACGACAAGCGCGTGCCCGCGCTCTGGCTCAGCGGCAAGCAGCCCAAGCTGGGCTGGTGCTGGGAGGGCAACCCGCACACCTGGCTGGGCTTTGCCACCTGCGGCAGCCGCTCGCCCAGCGTGCCACTGCCCGGTGCCTCGTGCGTGGGCAAGCCGGCGGGCGAGGAGGCGCCACAGGCTCAGCTTTTGCGCAGCACTACCACCGCATAGCTGCAGGGGGCCGCCGTTTCGTTGCGGAACTCGCAGTCCGCAGGCGGCCCCAGCTCCAGGCAGTCGCCGGCCTCCATGGTGTGCCGGGCATCGCCCTCCATGAACACCAGCGCACCCTGCAGCACCCAGATCAACTGCCGCTGTGCGATGTAGGCCGATGCGGGCATGGGCACCCGCGCGCCTGCGGGCAGCTCCACCTGCACCAGGTCCAGCGGCAGATCGGAGGGCGGCGACACATGGCGGCGCACATAGTGCGTCTGCGGGTCGGTCCACACCGGCTGGTCGGCCCGGCGCAGCAGCCGCCCCTCCTTGGCCTCGGCGCGCGCGATCAGCTGCGACATGCTCAGCCCGAACGCCCCCGACAACCGCGCCAGCAGCGTGGCCGTGGGGCTCGACTCGCCACGCTCCAGCTTGTGCACCATGGCCCGCGACACGCCCGAGTGCGCGGCTAGGTCCGTCAGCGACCAGCCCCGCTCCTCGCGCTCTATGCGCACCCGCATGCCGATGCGCTGGCTCAGGCTGTCGATGGGGTCGTCTACTTTGGTGGACATTTGTTTGATCATGGTGGACAATAATCCACCAAAATAGCTGTTTCGTCCATCATAGTGGATGGCGGCCATGCAACCCCGACCCCCAGCACCCAGTCAGATACCACCATGCAGATACGCGACGCCCACACCGGCGACATCGAAGGCATCCTCGCCATCTACAACGACGCCGTGGCCAACACCACTGCCATCTGGAACGAGACCCTCGTCGACGCCGCCAACCGCGCCGCCTGGCTGGCCGACCGCCAGCGCCTGGGCTACCCCGTGCTCGTCGCCATCGACGCCCAGGGCGGTGTGGCAGGCTATGCCTCCTTCGGCGACTGGCGCGCCTTCGACGGCTACCGCCACACGGTGGAACATTCCGTCTACGTGCACCACAGCGCCCGCGGCGCCGGCCTGGGCAAGCTCCTGATGCAGGCCCTTATCGAACGCGCCCGCGCCATCGGCAAGCACGTCATGGTGGCCGGCATCGAGGCGGGCAACACCGCATCCATCCAACTCCACGAACGCCTGGGCTTTACCCAGGTCGGCCTGCTGCCCGAAGTGGGCACCAAGTTCGGCCAATGGCTGGACCTGGCGTTTCTGCAGCTCAAGCTGGATGCCCGCACGGATCCGGATGGGGCGAAGCGGAGCGGCTGACTTGCTGGCCTGTGATAGGTGACCCATGCGGTTTTGCATTCGGCCGGATAACTAGGCGGGGAGCCGCAGACAGTGCTGTAGCACGGCAAGGCTCCCCAACGACGTTAGCCGGTCGAATGAGAAACCGCATCAGTCGTCTTCCTGGGCGCTGATGTCGGGGAAGAGAATTTCCGTGTACCCAAACTGCGTGAAATCCCGCACCCGCATCGGGTACAGCTTGCCGATCAGGTGGTCGCACTCGTGCTGCACCACCCGCGCATGGAAGCCATCCACCGTGCGGTCGATCGGGTCGCCATACAGATCAAACCCCGTGTAGCGAATGCGCGACCAGCGCGGCACCTTGCCGCGCAGCCCCGGCACCGACAGGCAGCCCTCCCAGTCCTCCTCTTCCTCATCGCCCAGCGGAGTGATCACCGGATTGATGAGCACCGTGGGCGGCACGATGGGCCGGTCCGGGTAGCGCGGGTTGCGCTCGTTCGAGCCGAAGATCACCAGTTGCAGATCCACCCCGATCTGCGGCGCCGCCAGCCCCGCGCCGTTCACCGACTGCATGGTCTCCAGCATGTCGCGCACCAACAGATGCAGCTCGTCCGTATCGAACGCGGTCACGGGTTGGGCCACGCGCAGCAGGCGCGGGTCGCCCATCTTCAAAATGGTGTGGATGGTCATGGTGGGGAGTGGAGAGGGATGTGTGTGTATGCCAGGCCGTTCGGGTAGCGAGCAAGCCAGCCAACCACCATCATGCCCCAAGCCTGCCAGCCTCGCCGCAGTAGGGCGGGGCACGGCAGCGCCCTGCGTGGGCGCCCCCCATCGCGCACAGAACTTTTCGCCCAGATTGCAGCAAACATCGCTGCGACTGGAAAACGCCCGAATTTTGTGTATATAATCTAAGTCTTGTTCCTCGATAGCTCAGTCGGTAGAGCGCCGGACTGTTAATCCGTAGGTCCCTGGTTCGAGCCCAGGTCGAGGAGCCAA